>JAYEFV010000530.1:0-7462 GCA_034658755.1 Thermodesulfobacteriota bacterium
TATTTGAGAATTAAACGCTTTTTTATTGATATAATCTCGGATTATTAAATGAAAAACGCCAGTTTTTCCACCTATGATGTCAAGAGTTGCTGTGAGAATGAAAATAAACTCGGCATTAATTTTAGAAAAGGTAAACATTATGTAGGATGGTTTATCAAAAACGAAAAAAAAATCTGTAGGATTACAGTTCCTCCGGGTAGAAAGTCTATTGGGAAAGGACTTTACCGAACTATGGCGTTTCAACTCAAATTAACAACAAATCAGTTTGATGAACTGTTAGATTGCCCATTGGCAAAGGATGGATATGAAGAGATTTTACGAGAAAAAGGACTTATTAATGATAACCCCAAATAAATAATACTCTTTTCAGAATCATTTAACCCAGTGCTTCGGCCCGGGTTTTTTATTTCAAAAGCGTCTCAATAAACGGTACCAAAAGATCGAAAAACCCGGTTGCCTCTTCCTGGAAGCCGGGTTTTTATTTAGCATGATTTGTTATTTTCATCGGCATTAATCTAAACGAATCCATTTATACTCAAAATAATGAACCCAAGCGATGCGCATGTGTTTGCAAAACATTTTAAAGCAGAGCTGACAACCAGAAGATTGGAGATAGTAAAAGATAGAATTTTTTAGCATGTAAGGCAGGTCAGGTAGGCTTATTGGATTTTTCTTCATTGGAAGTGGAAGGGACTCTAAATAAGGGGCCATTGATTTTTATTGTAATACAGCGATGTTTAAGGCGATTGAGCAGTACATCAACAAGGGCTTTTCTGCTGAACAGATAATGCCATTCTTTATACTCAAGATTTGTGGTAATAATGCTTGAACTTTTGCCATAGCGTTCTTCCATCAGTTTAAAGAAAGCATTTACCTGTTCTGATTTAAGGATAAGGTATCCAAGTTCATCAATGACCAATATATGGGGTCAGAGCTTGATTAAATCACTTAATTGTTGAACTTTTTTCAGCAAAATTTCGTCCCTTTGGATGCTTTCTCTTACCATGGCTGCACGCCTGCTCACGGAAGAATACGACAGGTACGAATCGAATGGGTTCGAATGGGGGTCGGGCCACAGGAACATTTTGATGTAATAGATAAAACGTTTAAAATTGGCGTAAAATTTGGTTTAGCAGATTTTGGGACCAAAAATACACTTTTAAGAGAAAGAAACCCGGCTTTCGGGCAAAGGGGCGCAAGGTTGGGTATTCAGATAACCATCCAAAAGATGAAAATATCATCCTTCTCAAAAACTTGTGATATGTCTGACTGACCTAATCGCTTGAATGTTGGCTTTTTATTTATCTTGCGTTGATTTAAGTCAAGTTTAAGAGTATTTAATTTGATATGAAACAACAGGCAAACATTTCTATTGTTAAGGAGATCATGACTGAATTTTCGGATTCAACCGGCCTTTCAACACTTGAAAAGCCCCCACGGCGATATCTCTGGACGGATGCTTTTGCAGTATGCAACTTTCTTGAGCTTTATCAGCGGACAGGGGATGAAAGCTGGCAGAATTTAGCCCTGCGCTTGGTGGATCAGGTTCATTACATACTTGGGCGGCATCGTGAAGACGACCCTCGAACCGGCTGGATCAGCGGCCACACCGAGGAAGAAGGCAAAAAGCATCCTACAATCGGTGGATTGCGAATCGGTAAGCAGATGAACGAACGTAAGCCTGATGATCCATACGACGACCATCTGGAATGGGATCGAGACGGGCAATACTATCATTATTTGACCAAATGGATGCATGCTCTCAACAGAGTGAGCCGATCTACTGGAAACCCAATATTCAACCTCTGGTCCATAGAGCTTGCTAAAGCCGCCCATGCCGGCTTTGTCCATGTCTTAAGGTCTGGGTCCAAACGGATGTACTGGAAGATGAGTATTGATCTTTCCTATCCTTTGGTACTCTCCATGGGACATCATGATCCACTGGATGGTCTAATCACTTACAACCAGATTCAGGCGACAGCGGTTGAGCTTTTTAATGCATCCGGGCCGGGCCTGGATTCAGAAATCTCCGATATTGAGTTGCTTTGCAAAGGAAAAAATTGGGCTACGAATGATCCCCTCGGTCTCGGCGGTCTCCTGTGCCATGCATACATAATTTTGCAATTAATAGTTCAAGATCGATTTACCGATAGCGGTATATTGACGAATTTGTTGGAATCTTCGCTGGCGAGTTTGGATGCTTACATGTTAGATCGTTTTTTAAGTTTTCCTGCTGAATACAGGCTGGCATTCCGGGAATTAGGAATGGCCATAGGACTACACGCGGTTGAAAGGATCGAGGGATTGATTGAGGAAAAACCTGATGTGTTCGATAAAAATCACCCCATCTATTCGCAGATTAAACACCTTAGGCGTTTTGCCCGTTTGGGTGAAGCAATCGAGAAATTTTGGCTCGATCCCCAAAACAGGATGGCTAAAAGCTGGACGGAGCATCAGGATATCAACAGCGTGATGTTGGCGACCAGCCTAGCCCCGGACGGCTATTTGAAACTGTAGGTGGCATTTAAATGATTTATGCTCCGATCCGAATCGATGTAAAATAACTCACAAGGGAATTCGATCAGGTTAAACGCGGATTCAGGTTATATTGGGATAGGAAATCGTTCGCAACATCCTTTTAATGAAAGATCTAAAGACTATTTATACTCTCGGCACAAGCACCCGTTCCATGGAGGATTTCTTTTCTGCGCTTGAGACTTACGAGATCAATTGTATTGCGGATGTGAGAAGATTCCCCAAAAGCCATAAATATCCCCATTTCAATAGAGACAATCTGGAGGCTGAAGCAAAGGGTCGCAACCTATTCTATCAATGGCTTGGAGATCTTTTAGGCGGTTATCGAAGCGGTGGATATGAGGCCTACATGCGGGAGATTTCATTCCAAAGGGGTCTTCAAAAGGTTGAAGATTTGGCCAAAGAGATCTCGACCGTTTTGATTTGCGCCGAACGACTGCCTTGGAAGTGTCACCGATTCAAGATCTCTCATAGCCTCACTGAAAGGGGCTGGAACGTTGTCCATATAATTGAAAGGGACAGCATCTGGCAACCTAATCATGGTAGGGAGGGGGAATAGAATATTTAGTCGCAGACCTATCGGACAGTCACGAACATTTCAGTCGGCCAACCCGCCTGCCGAATGGCATAAAATAGGTACGTGGGTTCCTAAACAACTTATGAAAATACAATCGTCACGTAAAATTTGCTAATGTTTAATCTGTGATACGATCTTCTCGCCTGAAAATATCATCCACCTCAAAAACCTGCGATATGTCTGACAATTCAGAACCACCTAAACAACCTTATATTTTGTGGACAGATCTGAAAGCAAAAAGAGGGGAAGGAATCAGCATTCTGCAATTTTTAAATGAACGCCTCCTCTCAACCATAATAGCCGTAGCTCTCATTTAACGATGGGCATGAGTGGCTGGGAAAAGAACCAGCTTTTCCCAATCCATCTCCATGCCTTTGTTGGGCCATAGGCATAGTTTCGATTTTTTCAGCTACGGGTTGAAATGAGTTCTAATCGAACCGCCTCGTATTTAGCGCGAAGCATTTTTATAAAACTGACTCCCTTCGCCACTTGCTGGAGATCGTCATGATTTATTACGACTATAACCATTCCCCTATCTTCTCTTTTCCTTAAGATGCGACCCCGCATACCTCCTTTTTTGCTACAATTAATAATCCCTTGACCTGATTTCCTGACTGCTTCCTAATATCTGCTTTGGTTTCCTCTATTAATTGTAATCCATGTCGCCTTAGGCAATCTTGAATATATGTCTGTGAGTGTGCATAGCGACCGCTGGGAAAGAGCCGGTACTCCATGCTGTTGTCTACCAGTCTTTCCACTGAAAATGCAATTATCCCTCCGTAAACAAGATATGAAGATGCGGACCTGATGATCGCATCCAGATTCCCGAAATATACAAAGACGTCAGAGCTATATATCAGATCAAATTTTTGGGGAAAGCCCCAGTCTTGAAGTATGTCAAAAATCTCGAGCCGATTGTAGATTTTCTTCTCTGCGGCCTTTTCGAGCATCTTTGACGATACATCTACGCCTATCAGTCTTTTCGCAAACGGCCGATAGAGTTGAGCGCCCAGACCGGTACCACAGCCAAGGTCCAGAACATTCATTTCTTCAGTCAGATATGGGCGCACAAGGTCAAACAGGAGTTCAGGGGTCTTGTATTCTAGGTCTTTAACCAGGATCCTATCAAAAGTCCCTGCACACCGATCAAAGATCCTACGCACGTGTTCTACCGGGGCGGCATCAGGTGTTGCCGAAGTCCCCAGGCTTTGGAGCATGAATCTTGCCGCCTCATCATACGGCTTGGTCTCAAGCACCTTGTTGTAATGTTCCTCGGCTTCCTTGAATCGCCTGAGTTTTTGAAGAGAAATCCCGAGGTTTAAGTGGGCGGATGCATAATCTGACCGTATCTCAATGGCCTTTCTGTATGACTTTGAAGCGTTTTCAATCATATTAAACTCGTCCTGTGCCACGCCAAGGTTGTTCCATGCCTCTGCCATGTAAGGAGCGAACGCCACTGCCCTTCGAAAACAGGATATGGCTTCATCCTGGTCCCCAATTTCCCTATATGCGACACCCAAATTATTCCATGCTTCACCAATACCAGGCTGCTTTTCCAACATAGCCCTGTAAATACTTATGGCACCCTTGTGATCATTCTCTCGCTGCTTCAGCCTGGCCAGGTTATAGCATGCCGGAAAATAGGGAGGTCTAAGGTTGGCTGCATTTTCAAAAACTTTCTTGGCCTTATCCGGCCGGGATTGGTCCAAGAATACCGTTCCAAGCGCATTCAACACCTGTCCCCAATCAGGCTTTCTTCTCAATACTTCCAGATAGCCTTTTTCCGCTTCAGCAAGCCTGCCTTCCTTGTAGGCCAAAGAAGCTTTCTTGAGAACGTGTTCGGAATCGTCTTTCGTGCGCTTCGACGGGATAGAATACTTTTTTTTGTGGCGCTGAGTCATATCTTCATTTGTCATTTTTGGTCCACAGCATGGTGTTGAACGGTATTATCTGGGTATGCCACACCCGGTGAGATTGAGTATGCGCGTTCCGTAGCGCTTTTTGGCTTCAAACAACCACCTCACCCACCGCTTGCATAATTATGAAAGTGTCGAGTATTTATTTTCAACACTACTTGCCACAGTGCTGAGTCTGTTCAGGTCGAAAACTGGTGCAGATTGTGAATATAAGTGTTCAATATCATAGACAAGCTGAAACCACAAGATATTGACTTCTATGGAATGGTTTAATGAGGTTATCCTTCTTTGGCATATATTAACAATATTGGGCAGATTGAACGTCAAATTTGGGTAGCTAAAAACCCGTCCGAGGGCTATTTTTGAAACCTGTGATAGTATGCATTCAGGTGAAAATATCATCCACCTAAAAACACTGTGATATGTCTGACATAGGTGGCCACTATGTCTTCCGTTTTTGCCAGTCCTTGAATTCACCGGGGCGGAGTCGATAACGGGCAAAGTTTCCCTCGTGCAATGCGGCTACATATGTGATCGGATAAGAAAGCCATTTTATCTAACATGTTAACATCACGACTTTTTCTAGTGATGTTGGCCGATGTTTTCTATTGGGGCATACAAGTAAATGGAAAAGACTTTTTAACTTATCCATTAAAAATTTGTTTTTAATTTCTTTTGAAAGAAGACATTGAGCAAAGTTATGCGCGACAAGAGAAAACACCAGCATTAACCTTTGAGCCGTAATTGATTTTAATTCAATATGAGCAACGGCAACGGCTTCTTGAATTATAATAGAACTTGCTATCATTGAAGCCAGAATGGATCCATAAGCAATGCTCAAAGCGATATTTTTATTTGCTGAGGTTATTTGATCAGCATTTAACATTGACTTGATTGATTTAAAAAAGAGTTCGATTTGCCATCTGAGCCGATATATTGGATATATCCATTCTGCCAAAAGCATGGCGTCCGGCAAATTTGTTGCGTACCAACGATATTTTTTGGATTTAGGGAAGCGAAAACCAATGAGGCGAACCTCTATGAATCCTTTACCTGGAAGCATCAATTTGCCCCAAACTTCAACAATGCTGCCCCTTAAATTGACTTTTTGGTTCAACGGTTGGTCAATATATCGTTTCGCAACACCTTTGATAACACGCGATATTATGGGAGCAGAGTTTTCTTTTAGGCGACAAACAAACCAAACACCCAATTGATCTAATTTTTGCAAAAATGAGTGGCTAAAATATCCGAGATCAAATAAAAATAATGACTCTTTTAACTGCTGCAAATCCGGCAGGATTTTACTGTCATGGGGCTTTTGAGCCGTAAATTTAAACCATTGAATTCCTCGAAAACTCAATTTGTATAGTGCACTGAGTTTTAAGCATGCCGGGCTGTGATTGGTCCGATTACCAGGAAATCTATTCGACAGAGCTGCCGGCAAGCGGATCGGGGAAGCATCGTAAATATAAACATCGGTAAATTCTGATAACCATGACAACTTAGCCAAAGCCTTTTCCTGCAGTTTAAAGGAGAATTGCATGACGGCTTTTTCAAGAAATTCTAATAGCTTTTTATTGGCAAGTCGTTGCCAAAAGCTACTTCGGGAAATCTTTTTTCCGGTAAGCTTGATAAAGTTCCGATGCGCATCGGCAATGGATTTTTTCTTGCCACAAACCGAAAAGCTTGAGATTAGGGAAACAACCAGTTCAAAAAGAGCAATTTTTTTTCCCGTTGAAAGTGTTCATTTTTTCCTAAAATTTTGCGTAATTGATTCAATTTAGCCGTAAAGCTCATAAGGAATTTCCTCCATTGGTGTTTAATTTTTAAGAGCGAAAGTATTAGGGGCCACTCGAACAAATTGACGGCCAGCTTTTACTTTCTTAACCAGTGCGGAAACAATGGAATCTCTTTCCATTTCAGTCTGATATTCCTGTTGAGCGATACGGATAATTTCAGATATATGCAGCGGTTGATCAGAAGATGCGAGTATGTCTGCCACAATATTCAGTTTGGACGTACGTTTTATTGTCTTTTTATCTGGGGCACTTTTTTGCTGGTAGCGATAAATGGTTTTGAGTTGTGATTGAAGTAAATCCTTTTGTAATTCAAGTAATTTTTCAAATGTATCCATCTGTTTCCTCCTCTCAAAGTTATTTTGAGAAGAGTATACAGGTTCTAAATGGGTATGTCAACTAAATTTAAACATACTTTTTAGCATGTTTGGTTAATTTTATTTTAGTAGCATTTCAATGAGTTATATTATATATTTGAGTAATTAGGTACGTCTTAACCGATCACGTATGTAGATTCGTAGTAAAAGTACGCTATACGATAAAAAAAAATGATAATTGTTATTAAACCGACAAAAATGGTGAAATGAATTATAAATTTCAATTTCATGTCAGCATTATATGCTTTTGCCACAGAG
>JAYEFV010000531.1:0-7417 GCA_034658755.1 Thermodesulfobacteriota bacterium
CAAGTGTTCCGGCTTTTCTGCATCATCAGTCCTATTTACCTTAAAAAACCATACGTTATATTTAATTATCGATTATTTCTGAAAAAAACATACTGTTGACAATTGTAAAAATCCTTGGTAATGAGTACTTCATCAAAATCAAGTGGCAGAAGCCGCTTTTCGTTCAGATCAGTTTGGATATAGCAGGTCTATAAGGAAGTCAGTTTAAACTAAGCCACGAAGGCCATCATCTAAGAACAGATGAGACGCTCTCGTGGCTTTTTTTGTGAGGAAAAAAGACGGAGGATCTCAAACCTGACTTCAGTGTTATGGCAGGTTATGGGGAGTTTAATACCCGCAACTTGTCAGCTTCAATAAACTTGGCTTTTTGTTTGTTAAAAGAGGGGGGAAGGATGAAAGAAAAATTATTAGTTATTGTAATTTGTTGTCTTGTATTATTATCTTCATCAAATGATTTGATGGCCGGCGATGAAAAAAGCGATGTATATGTATTGGAAGACATTACAGTTACAGGCGAATTGATCCGTCCGACCAAACAAACGGGCGATTCTCTTTATACAGGAACGTCTGTAACCAAAAAAGGAATCGAGCTTTTGGGCACACCTGCCAAAACAAGTGTTTATAATGCATTGGATATTCTCCCGGGTATTAATGTGGAAAGTAATGACCCTTACGGGCTAAGTGGTAAAGATATACGTATAAGGGGGTTGAAAGGATTCTATAGCGGCATGACAGTTGAAGGTATTCCGAATTATGGAATCATGCCTATTGGAGCGAGAGAAGATATATACGACATGGAGAATATGGAAAGCGTCAGCCTTTATAAGGGAGCAAGCCCTGCTGACCTGGGAACAGGTTCCGGTAATAGAGGCGGCTCAGTAGAATTACAATTAAGGAGACCGGAAGATAAGGCGGGAGTTGAGGTTAGTCAAAGTTTTGGTTCCAAAGACTTTGTTAGAACATTCTTGAGGATTGATTCAGGAGAATTACCAACAAAAACGAGCCTTTTTGGATCATATTCTTATACAGATGCAGATAAATGGAAAGGGAAAGGGGATCTCGGGCCAAGAGATCATGTAACATTGGGACTAAATCAGCAATTTAATGATGTAGTAAATATATACCTATCCTACAATTTCAATGAAATTGAGAGGCATTTTTTCAAGAATCTCAATTACGAGCAAGCTGATAATATAAACCGTCGCGATAATTTTTACCACCATTACAATAATGAACTCACGTCGGACCCGAAGGAAGATATAAATTACTATAATTACAATCGCGGAAAATTTATAAACAGAGACTTTATGTCAATTATTAATATAAATATTCCCGAAAAATTTAATTTGTCTCTGAAACCTTACTATTCCAGTGAAGACGCAAAGTTCCGGGAAGGAAAAGAAGGCTTCCCGGTGGTGGGGTACACCAAACCAAAGAAGCCCGGTGTATTGAACAAGATCAGGGACCTGGAACGATATGGCGTCATACCTGAAATAAATTTTGATATTTCAGACTTTGAAATAACGGCCGGTTATTGGTTTGAATCTCACGATTTAGAAAAATATGTCAAAAGATATGTCACCACTCCCGGTGGATTACAGTACAACGGGTATATGTATTATACAAAAAATGACGGGCATGGGGAAATTCACAGTCCTTACGCCAAGCTGTCTTATGAATTAAACCAATTCAAATTTCAGGCGGGGCTGAAATATTTTTATTATGAGGAACCAGCAAGTACCGGATACATTTCGGATGCAGCGCTTAACCTAAAAGAAGACCCTGACATCAGTTTAAAAGAAACGGATTACGATGAAGTTTTGCCTACGTTTGGCATTGGGTATGAGTTTACTGAGAATGCCAAAATGTATTTTAATTATGGAAGAAATTATATGAGACCTTACGCGTACGTCCCCATTACAAATCTATACGTTACCATGAAACAGGCCTTTAAAAATGCAAATATGACATTGCAGGATATATTTGATGATTGGGAAATGGAAACATCAGACAACTTTGACTTGAGTTTCAGATACAAGTATAAATATTTTTCCATTGCTCCTGTGCTTTTCTACAGTAAGCATAATGATCTATTGGTTAGCATTGATGATCCAAGAGTAATTAATCCCAAAAATAATAAGCCGGTTAGTTATTATCAAAATGTTGGCGATGCCACCGCATATGGATTTGAATTGGAGCTAAGTGTTTGTCCATCAAAAAACTTGATCTTCTATTTTAATCCCAGTTATACGGATATGAGTTTTGACGATGACTTTAAAAGAGGTGATAAGATTGTAAAAATTGAAGGCAACCAGCTTCCGGATACCCCGGAGTGGATTATTAAGTCAGGCTTGATCTACACGATTAACAACTTTGAGATCAGCCCGACAGTCAAATGGATTGATAGCAGATACGGCGATGCCTTGAACAAAGAAAAAATTGATGATTATGCAGTTGTTAACTTAAATTTAAGATATACAATAGATGATTTTTTGGGATTAAGAGAAGCAAAAGTTGGACTTGAATTGAATAATTTATTTAATGAAAGATACGTTGGTGCAATTATAGCAGATGATACCGGAACAGGTGCAGATTACTATGCTGCCCCTCCTTTCACAGCAATATTCACCGTAAGTGGAAAGTTCTAATCAGGCATTAAAGAAGGGAAGAGATTAGACTAACCCACACCCGGGATTTTGTATATGGCGGTTTGGAGTTCATTTTTTAAACATTTAAATGAAGGAGTAAAGTAAATGAAATGTAGAATGAAGGAAAAAAAACTGTCAGGATTTGTTATTGTGGTCATAGTTCTATTAATGGCTGTTTCACAATCATCTGCGCACAACCTGTGGCTGGGTCTTGATCATTATGATCAGAAGGTCGGAGATACGGCAAAAGTCTTTTTGTATCTTGCCCATTCACTTCCTTTTGCCGACCTGGGAAGACCGGAAAGGATGAAAGATTTTTTCTATCTTGCGCCGTCCGGGAAAAAGATGGATTTTGAATTAAAAAAATACAATCCCGAATCTTTTTTTAATGAGGTGGGCGTCGATTTGAACATGCGAAAACAGGGAACCTATCTTGCCGTTGCAGCCATGGAGCCTGTATTTGTCAGCATGACTCCTGAAGGGAGGAAAAGAAAAAGTAAAAAAGAACTTCCCGATGCCATATCCTGTCGGCACGTGGAATTTTTTGCCAAGGCGATTTTTTATGCGGGAAAGCCGGGCGGCTCCGCATATAAAACAGTTTTGGAACATACCCTTGAAATGATTCCTCAAAAAGATCCCTGTTTGCTTAAATCAGGCGATTATCTTCCGGTAAAAGTGATGTTTAAGGGAAAACCCCTTGCAGGTGAGGTTGCTTACGCTACTTATGTCGGTTTTTCAACAAGGGAAGAATACCCGTTCACTGCCAGAACCGACGCGGACGGAATAGTGAAAATTCGTATCATACATCCGGGTATTTGGTGGGTCAAAATTCCGTTAAAAAAGATACGTGAAGACAAATCAGAGTGTGATGTTGATCAATATGCCGCCATATTGACCTTCGAAGTGAAATAATGAGAGGAAAGAATGATTAAAATATCAAGATATTTTGTTAAGGTATTAGCTATTCTGTTTCTAATGGTCTGCTTTGGTTTATCGTTTTGTTACGGGGCGGAAGAAGGGAGGCTTTATGTTATCGGGATGGGGCCTTCAGGGGCTGATCTTACGGCCCCAAGGGGGCTGGCGGTTCTTGAAAAGGCAGATATTTTTCTATGCCCTCCGTATATTCAGAAAAACTTTGCACAGTATATCGACCCTGGGAAGGTTGCTTTTGATCCCTGGGAAGGCATCCATGGCAAAGAGGCGTGTCAACTGCGTAAAACCGATTATGGCAAATGGCTGCAAAGAGTGGAAAAGCGAAAGAAAAAGCTTTTTAATTTTGTAATGGATGCGATTCACAAGAAAAAAACCGTGGTTATGCTGGACAGCGGAGATCCTTGTGTTTACGGCCCTTCTCTTTACTGGATGTTAAAAGGCTTTGACCATCGATATTTTGAAGTGATTCCCGGAATAAGTGCGTTTAACGCGGCCAGCGCGGCCCTTAAAAGAGCGATGATAGGGGAAGGGATTAACTTTGTCATGCTTACCGCTCCTCACTCCATGTTTGGAAGATCATTTGAAAAGGGTGATGGTCTTTTAAAGGATCTTTCCAAATATAACGTTACAATGGTTTTTTATATGGCCATATCCTCAATGGATAAACTTGTTGAGAAATTCAGCAAATATTATCCGTCTGATCTTCCCATGGCTATCGTCTATTATGCCGGTTATTCTGACAAACAGATGGTATTAAAGACCTCACTGGGAACTGTTTTAGATGATTTAAAAAAGTGTGATGAAAAGTGGATGGGGTTATTGATAATAGGCGAAGCTGTCAAATAGTGAAAAATCGATTAAATAACCATGAATTGAAAAGAGAAATCGGCTTTTTTTCGGCAACGATCCTGGTAATTGCCAACATGGTTGGAACCGGGATATTTACAACTTCCGGCTTTATCATGGAAGAGCTTGGAAATCCACAAACCATGCTGTTGTGCTGGTTTGTGGGAGGCATATTCGCCCTGTGCGGCGCTCTGTGTTACGGGGAACTGGGGGCCATGTTTCCTAAGGCAGGCGGGGAATATGTTTTTTTGCGGGAGAGTTATGGCAAAGGCTTGGCCTTTCTTTCCGGGTGGATATCTCTAATCGTGGGATTCTCAGCCCCGATTGCCGCCGCGGCCATTGCCTTTGCCACCTATTGTTTCCGTGTGCTGCCGGGTTCTCCTATCTCAGAATTCACGGTTCCCATTTTGGGTGTCAATATTCTTACCATATCACCGATTACCATACTGGCAGCGTCTGTGATCATCATCTTTTCGCTGATTCACTACCATAGCCTTTGGCTTGGTGCGAGTGTCCAAAATGGATTGACCATCTTTAAAATAGGCCTCATTGTTGTTTTTGTTGTAGCTGGTCTGTGGCTGGGCAGGGGCTCGATAGACCATTTTACCGGGGGCCTGGACATGAGTTCGTTGTTACAGAGCAAGTTTCCTGTCTCGCTGATATTTGTCACTTTTGCTTATAGCGGATGGAATGCTGCTGCTTACCTTGGAGGTGAGATAAAGAGGCCGAGCAGAAACATACCTCTGGCCCTTTTTACTGGCACATTTCTGGTCATGTGTCTCTACCTGCTCTTAAATGTCGTATACATCTATGCACTTCACACAAAGGAAATGAGCGGGGTCCTTGAAGTGGGGGCAAAATCTGCCATTTCCCTTTTCGGTGACAATATCGGTAAATATTTCAGTGGGGCCATTGCCATCGGACTTCTCTCAGTTTTAAGCGCTATGATCATGACCGGACCAAGGGTATATTATGCCATGGCAAAAGATAGCGTCTTCTTTGAGCTTTTTGGCAAGGTGAACAGGCTGCACAGGACGCCCGCATATGCGATTCTTTTGCAGGCAGCAATTGCCGTTGTTATGGTTGTTACGGCCTCTTTTGATAAGCTTCTTATATATATAGGTTTCACTCTTGCATTGTGCGCCACGCTAACCGTGGTGGGGATGATACTACTCAGGGTAACACAACCTGCTTTGAAAAGAGATTACAAAACGTTCGGATATCCGGTAACACCGTTTTTGTTCATCTTGGGTAATCTTTGGATCATCTATTTTTCCATCAGGAGCAGACCCGTCGCCTCTCTGTTTGGTTTAGGAACAATCGGTTTAGGCATCTTGGTCTATCTCTATTTCAGTATTAAGAAAGGGCAAAATCATGATGTATAGAAAGCGCATGGTCTTGATTGCGACTCTGGCTTTTCTCCTGCCGTCCCCTCTTTTCGCCCATGGCGTTAAGGGCACGGTGAAGGAGGGTGGCCTCGTGGTCACAGCCCAGTATGACACGGGCGAACCCATGAGCTACGCCAGGGTAAAAATTTCTGCCCCTGAGACAAAGTTAACTTTTCAATCGGGGAGGACAGATAGAAACGGTCGGTTCTGTTTCTTTCCTGATGCTCAGGGCGATTGGAAGGTGGTGGTCGACGATGAGATGGGGCATAGGCTGGAGGTTAACGTACCGGTTGATAAAGCCATGAACTTGAAAACAGATCGAGCGGCAGGAAGATCAAAGAGTTCTCTTGCCAAATACGAAAGGGCTCTCATGGGTGTCTCCATCATCCTTGGAATTTCCGGGATTCTTTTTTGGTGGAAAGGGAAGAGAATTTACAGAAAGATTAATCGAGGAAGTGGTGAAGACTGCACTTGAGACAGAGGGGCATATGAGCGTAGATGGTGATTTCAGACAAGGCATCCTCTTGCATCAACCCGCTCTTTTTGCAGGCTGCCGCTTCGGGTGATCAGATAGAAATGATCGTACAGGTTAACGCAAAGGCTCACATTTACCGGGATAATACTCAGCCGCTCCCCTATTCTTGGCGGATGGTTGCAGCGGCTGACATCCACCCATCCGTGTTCTTCGTGCAGGCGGGTTATCCTGGCATCAGGGTATTCAACGATATATCCCATTTCAAGGTTCTCGTGGCGCAACAACTGTTTTGCCGAAAGGGCCTTTGAACCGGCGTCGATGATCGCCCGGCCCGGGACCACGTCCGAAATGACGGTTGCCACCACACGGGCGGCACAGTCTTTTAGGGCGCAATGGTCAAACTTGAGCACAAAATAATCGTTCAGAACGGCGGTTCCCACCCGGATTTCGTTGACATGGCAGACAAGATGCGTATTCTCAAGGGACGGCGTTGAGCCGGAAGAGATTGTCTCAGGTTGAAGATCGGCAGTGCACAGGGCTTCATATACCGGTTCCCATAACTGGTTGATTCGCTCAAAACTTTGCGGGTTTACGGTGGAGTCTCCGTACAGATGTCCAAGATACATCTGGATGCCCTCAAAACCAAGACCGGGGTGTGTTTCTGAATGCTGAGCGAGCTTTACGATCTGGCCGGGATCGGCGGTTCCGCAACGGCCAAGTCCGGCGTCAAAAATAACCAGAATTCCAATGGTGGTGTGGTGTTTGAGCGCCGCACTTCCGAGTTCGTTGAGGAGATACTCGGAGTCAACCGCAACCCTTATATTTTGTTTCAGAGACAGTTTAGCGATACGCTCCGTGCGGGCTGATCCGACTGAAGGATATGCCACTGTAATATCAACAGGTCCAAGCCTTGCCATGACTTCGGCCTCTTCGACTTTTGCAACCGCCAGGCCGACCGCACCGGAACCGAGCTGCATGCGGGCTATTCCAAGCGATTTGTGGGTCTTGATATGTGGGCGAACCGAAAATCCATGCCGGTTTGCATAATCATGAATGCGGTTGATATTTTTTCTGACGATTTCCTCTTCCACGAGAAGAAAAGGGGTCGGAACCGATTCCGTGATATT
>JAYEFV010000532.1:0-7388 GCA_034658755.1 Thermodesulfobacteriota bacterium
ATAACAAATTTCATGTTCTGCTGGATTTGGCCGATTATCCACACTCTCTAACTTATAATCGTCACTAAGCCTGTTGTTAACCTCATTCCTGAAGATATTGTTTGAAATAAATAATTCCCCCGATACAACCCCCTGCTGAAAAAGATGTAACTTCTCAATAAATTATGGTAGTAAATTAAAAAAACTCTGGGCAAACCCATTACATTGTGCTATGCGCATAATGTATGAAAGGAACTTTAAAGCCTCCGACAATTCCCGAAGATGAAAAGTCTCCGATTGTTCAAGAGCTGTTAGCTTTTATCGAACAACAATCTTCCATTATTCAGCAACTGATAGAAGAAATACAAAAACTCAAGGACGAAATTGCCCGGTTAAAAAATCAACCTCCCAAACCAAAGATTAAACCCAGCAGTTTAGGAAAAAAGAAAAAAGGCAAATCAAAAAAATCTAAGGGCAAAAGACCCGGATCCAAAAAAAGACATAAAACAGCCAAATTGAAAATTCACGAAACTAAACCCATTGAGCCTGAACATATACCGGATAGATCTGAATTCAGATATTATAAAACCTTTGTGGTTCAAGATCTTAAGATAGAATCCCACAACATCCGCTACCGGCTCAAAGTTTATGAAACGCCCGATGGTAACTACGTTACCGGCAAACTACCGGAATATTTAAACGGCGGGCATTATGGCCCTACCCTGATACGTTTTATCTTATACCAATACTACCATTGCCATGTTACACAACCGCTATTGCTGGAGCAGCTACATGAGCTTGATATCGATATTTCAAAGGGCCAACTCAACAATATTCTTATTGAAAATAAAGACTGTTATCACAAAGAAAAAGATAGTATCTTAGCCGTCGGCCTTCAGGTATCCAGCTACATCAATGTCGATGATACCGGTGCCAGGCATAAAGGCAAAAACGGCTATTGCACCCATATTGGTAATGAATCATTTTCATGGTTTGAAAGTACAGAGAGCAAAAGTCGTATCAATTTTTTAAAACTTATGCGTGCCGGACATTCGGATTATCTCATCAATACCGATGCCATCACATATATGGAGGCCAATAAGCTTCCAAAATATATTTTGAAACCCATCATCGCAAACCTGGGAATGATATTTGCCAATGATTCCCAGTGGAATGATTTTGTAGCCGACAATGGCATTGTAAAAAATCGACACTTACAAATAGCCACAGAAGGCGCACTGATCGGCAGTATCATTGAACATGGTATTTCAAAAGAACTTGTTATCATCAGCGATGATGCCGGTCAGTTTAATGTGCTTTTACATGCCCTTTGTTGGATCCATGCCAACAGAGCGATTGACAAAATTATTCCATTTACCGATCAGGCTAAAAAAGATCTGGATACAGTAAAGGATCACGTATGGCTGCTATATGAGGGGTTAAAAAAGTATAAAGAAAACCCCAAACTAAAAGATAAAAAGCGTTTGGAGGACATGTTTGACGAAATATTTACTACCAAGACTTCCAGCGTCACATTAAACGCTGCCCTACAGCGAATTTACAACAACAAATCTGAGCTGCTTTTGGTTCTGGAACGTCCGGATATTCCTTTACATAACAATGGCGCTGAAAACGCTATCCGGGAGTATGTCAAAAAACGCAAAATTAGTGGTAGCACCCGAAGTGAGCCGGGTCGTCAGTGCCGTGATACATTTACAAGCTTGAAAAAAACCTGTCGAAAATTGGGCGTATCATTTTGGCAATATCTCAAAGATCGAATCGAAAATACCGGTCTTATCCCTGATCTGTCAGATCTGATTCGGCAACAAGTTTTGAACCCAGGATAATATTTTTTTCTTCCCCCCTCTCTATAAAATACTTTAAAATGTTTATTGTGGCATACCAGAGTTAATGGTAGCATGTTGTTTACTACCATAATTTATTGAGATGTTACACTAATGACGGTCTACCGAACATAACCATCTCGGCTGTTTTTGACATCGCTGTAAAATCGCTTGTGCAGAATTCTGCACCAGCGATATTCACGTCCTACTCTCAACTTTCTCCGGCTGACTGGATTGAAGATATATGCTTGCAAATCATCGTCCTTATCGTCCACATCGTCCAGATGCCATAATATCAGTAAGTTAAAACGGACGATCATTGGACGGTCTCACAGGTTTGGACGATTACGGCTTTTGATAAAAAACAGGGGTGGTACTCTAAATCGCTTCCGCAGAATTCTGCGTAAGCGATATTTTATGATTTCCGTATGTGCGGAAATTTATAAGCGGAGAAAGATACGGCATATTTGACATTAGGAACTAAAACCTGATAATAATCCGGTTATCTAAAGAAATCTTTAATAAAATTGGGATGAAAGCGAGTATTCTGCTATGCAGATTTCACCGGTTTGGTGAAAAACGCATTATGTATATTTTTCTTTATATATCAAGGCAATAGCGGAGTAGCCATGTTTATCGCTTGGGGAAGTAAGTGGGAATATAAAGTGAAAAAAAACGGCTTGAGGGTGGAAAAGATGTGCCCTGAATGCGACAAGCGTGGAGAGTTTTTTGAAGTAATCCCAACAAAATATTTCACTTTATTTTGGATTAAGACAGCACCTACAGAAACCAAGAAACCATTATTAGAATGTCCAAATTGTCATGAAAGGTTTTATATTCAACAAAGTGATTATTTATCTGCTATTAGTAGACTTTCAAAATTAAATCAAAAAAAGGATAATGTAATTCATTTACCACACTCCATGGAAAAAGGCATAGATGGTTTCATTATTCTATGCGAGAATTGTAATCAGAAATTGCGAGTTCCGCAAAAAGATAAGATGTTAAAAATCACATGTCCTTCCTGTAAAAATACTCTCTATTTTAAGAATGGAAAGAAGGTGTAAAAAATATATCAAAGCGATTTTTTCCCTAATAAACACTCTATTTCCCTCTGTTTTCATTACGGTGGACGGACGATATGGCAAGGACTTCATTACAGGGTGTAATTTCTAACATCCCAAAATCATTCTACTATTAAATTTTATTGAGATTTCTGTCTTAATGCCTGACACTTCTGGGGGTACATTATACAAACAATATTCATTATAGAATTTATTTTCCGTTGTTGACACAATATTTTTTCTTATTTCTTACCCTGTTTCTTCCTAAACAGTGCTATACCTGCTTTGGCAACATCTTCTCTTGTTCTTGGTTTTGGTTTTTTCTTCGGGCATAAAGTTTTATCCTCTTTACGAATAACCTCTGCCATTTTCAATACTGTCTGATATGAAACACCAAATTCATCTGCCCACTCACCGGTAGTCTTATCATCCCACTCTGCTATCATCCTGGCTATATCTTCTGGTGTTAGAGACTTCTTTGTCGCTCTTGCCTTTTTCTCTGATGTTTGTTCTTTCTTCTGTGTCATGGGCTTATCCTCATCATCTTTTAATAGTTTATCAAGTTTTTTCTTTGGTATATTGGTAAAGAAATATGGTTGTGGTTCTTTCTTCTTTTTCATATCTACCATCTATTTTAGTAATATAATTATAGTTTAGAAAAGGTGTCTATGTTCTGGTGGTTATGTTTATGGATATACTTTTTGTAATCAACGGTCAGGAAGTTTACCAAAAGCACCGGTTTAAAACTTAACCACCCCCATTGATTTGCGCACTTCATCGTTTCGGTGCTGGAGAAGGCCCGCAAATATGGTGATGAAGGGAGCTGTGGTTGGTGCCCTTATTTGTTGTTACTCAGCTTTTATTTATTCCTTTTTCGATAGCTTGATCCCTCCAAGATAAGGACTTCCGAGTTATAGACGAGACGGTCGGCGATCGCTGTGGCTACAGTGGTGTTATCAAATATTTCCCCCCATTGTGCAAAAGGCCGATTGGTCGTTATGATTGTCGACTTTTTTTCATGCCTTGCACTAATTACCTGGAAGAACAGATTTGATCCCTGTGAACCCAGGGAAAGATAACCGATTTCGTCTACGGCAAGGAGTTCCTGTGTTTGATAATATTGGAGTTTTTTCAGCAGTGAATGGTCTGCCTCGGCAGCAATCAGATGATTGATCATATCCATAGCGGTGGTAAAAAGGGTTTTTATACCGGCCTGTGTTGCAGCATATGCAATGCACTTTGCCAGAAAGCTTTTACCCACTCCGGGATTGCCAATCAAAATGATGTCCTTTTTCTGCTGAATAAACGCCAGATCCATAAGATTCAAGATTCGATTTTTTTGATTTTTACGTGAACTATGGAAATTAAAGTCGAACTGGTCGATGGTCGGTTTTTCATATAGTTTTGATTGTTTAAAACACCTTTGGATCTTGTTTTTTCTTCTTTGTTCCAATTCAAAATCAAAAAGATGATCAATGGTTTGAAGGGGTGTCCAGTTTTTTTGTTCTCCTATGGCGATGGTTTGTTCAAGATTTTCAGCAAACACTTTTAGCTTGAGTGCCTTACATTTTTCGATGACGGATTCGATAGTCATTTCTTTTTCCTCCTTTTGAGCACATGGGCGTCATATTCAGCCAGTGAGGGTTCGGGCAGACGTATTTTATTGAGTGCTTGATTTTTTAATCTGACAGGTGGATGGCTTTTTTGTGGCGTCATTTCCTGGTAGAGGATGTTTTCGATATAGTCAGCCCCGATGGCATTATGAACAAGGGCTTTTTTGATCGCGTAGATGACGGATACAGCGCCATATTCATCTTTTAGAGAAAGCAGCTTTGAGACATTTTTTTTGATGGGTAGTTTTGCGTCAACAATGGCTTGAAGATATTCCACGGCTTGTTGCCCCAGAGATAAAAAGGCGGTGATGTCTTTATCCAGCCAAAGTTTTTTTTGTAACTTTTTTACCTGCTCCCGGTGATAAGGGGTTTCGATTCGCTGTTTGCGTTGCCAGCAACGATTGTGAGCACAAATCTTATTTTGTTTGTTGAAGATGTTGACCGTATCTTGATCAGCCTTGAGTGTAACCTGTTTTCCGATAGCCCATGGTGGAGTGGTATAGGCGTTGGCATCAAATCTTACGGAAAAATCTTTATGGACCTTGAGTGTTAAGGTCTCTCTACAATCGGGCAACAATTCTGGTAAAGGTTTCAGTTTGACTTTTCCAGAGCGGTCTATGGGGCGCTCACCGGTGCCTTGATGAATGTGGACATTGGCTACGGTATCCAGCCATTTTCTCACTTGGACCTGTACATCAGAAATATCTGGAAAAGATCTAAGTGGCCAGAAATTCTGACGTAAATACTTTATGCTGTTTTCGATCTTACCTTTTTCGTGGGGCGAGTTCACATTACAGGCGACCGGAGTGATTTTAAATATGGTTAAAAAATCGAGAAAAGCATCATTGAAGCGGATCAGTGAACCTTGACGCTCAATAACGGCAGTGAGCATGTTGTCAACCACAATTTCTTCCGGGCTGCCTCCAAGGTAAATGAAAGCGTTAAGAAGGGCCTGCTGGAGGGCCTCTTGTTTTTGGCTGTGGGTAAATTCTACATATAGCATACGGCTATAACATTCGATTACTGCCAGCGCGTAGAGCTTTCGCATGGTATTTCCGTAGCGCAGGCTTCCAAAATGTCCCCAATCTATTTGCATCTGTTTGCCGGGCGGTGATTCAAATCGGATAAAGGCCTGCCGGTATTTTTTCTGCCCCCGCACTTTTTGAAGGTAATCGCGAACGATGGTGCTTTTACCTTCAAAGCCATTGTCTTGGAGCCGTTGAAGAACGACCGGTGCTTTTACATCGGGATCTTTTTCAAGAAACTCTTTAATAAGATCACGATACGGATCAAGTTTGGAAGCTCTTTTCACCCGCTTTGCTTTTGGTAGTTGGGGATTTTCAATATATTTTCTTACCGTGGGTCTGCTCACGCGGAGGTGACGGGCAATCTTTCTTACCAACCATCCGAGATTGTGGAGTCGGTGGATTTCAAAAACTGTCTGTTTATCAATCATTTCAAACCTCCTTGAACAAACGGTTTGTAAGTTGTGCAATAGGATTTACGCATAAATCTTGTGAGGGGGTGTCAATATGAGGTCTTGGAGGAAGTTCAAGCACCTGGAAAAGGGTGCCGTTAAAAGCGATCAGATCCTTTTCGATCAGGTTGTCTCTTGCTTCGATGTATTCGTCGATTCTCATTTGAAGTAAAGAACAGATAGAATCATAACTGTAAAAAGAAAGACCATAGCGATCTGAGACCAGAACAAGAAACAAATACAACAGCAGTTGCTGTCTGTTTAGTGAAGAAACAAAACCATCTGTGACAAAACGATGAGGTATAAAACTGAACCCGCCGTTAATGCGACGGATACGATCGGTATTGAGAACTTTTTTTCTAATCATGGTCGCCTCCTTTCATTTTTTAGGATTTACAGCCCGTTTATCATATTGTTGGCGCCTGTGTCCTCAAGTCCATCTTTGCAATCAATGATAACGATCTGTAATTGTGTAGATATTAACTTTTCTCGCGTCCATCTTTGCAATCACCGGTACCAGCCAAAACTGACCAATCGGATTGAATTCATTGGATTTTCTCGCGTCCATCTTTGCAATCAACGACACGTCCATCTTTTCATCTTGATTTTGACCTTTTGTACGATGTCTGTTGCGAATGGTCTGAAGCATTCGATTTCTTTCAGCTTTTTTAGGATTGTTCTTACGATATTCTTTCCAATAGCCAGGGTTGGCCAGAACCCATTTTTTCTGGCTCAATTTCTGATCAGCCTTATAGTCCGGATCTGTAGACATCTTATTTCTTTGCCAAGCCGCTTTTCTGGCTTTTTGACACTCTGGATTCTTGCAATAATTTTGATCTCTGTTCCTTCGCGTAAAAAATTTTCCACAGTGAACACATGGAACCTGCTCCATAGGTTATCTCCTCCGCAATTTTTACGGCTTAATAAAATTGTAAATTAGAGGAGTTATATGGATCTTTAATTTCTTTTGGGAATTATATGATGAAAATAAAATGGCAGGGATATAAACCCAATGGGAATAATGCTGATTGGAAAAAGCCGGAATTAAAAAAACTATATGGAGCTTTTATCAAAGCTCTTTTTACAATTAGATGGCTCAATGATATCAATAAAATTGGTAGAATGATAAACTGCGGGAAAAGTAAAACAATTGGAATAAGAAAAATTAGATGGATATCTTAGATATTTTCTTTTGAATTATATCATCGAATTGAAGAAACGGTAATTATTCACCGGTGAATTTGGTAAGGAATTATTCCGGTGAATTTGGTAAGGAATTAAATCGGTGTTTCCATTATAGAAGTGATTTATGGGCAGATGATGGATTTTAACTTAAAAATCAGGAAAAACAAAGACATCGCAGGATATAGCAAATGGGCTTGATAGCCTTTATAATTGAAAATACAGGATT
>JAYEFV010000533.1:0-24280 GCA_034658755.1 Thermodesulfobacteriota bacterium
TTAAATGGAAATACATTAAAGTTCACTATCGTAGACAACTCTAATTCCGACGAAGACCCCAACGTGGGCACCATACAAGACCCTATTGCTGCTGGATATATGACTTCAGGTATTCACGTCAGCAGTGGCGACGGTGAGTGTTTTATAGCTACCGCAGCTTCCGGCAATTCAATGGCACCACATGTTAAGAATCTGCGCGAATTCCGAGACCGTTTCCTGCTCACCAACAGCGTTGGAAAAGCCCTCGTTGATTTTTATTACATATACTCACCTGCGGTGGCTGACTTCATAACCAAACATTCGAAATTAAAAATAATTATCCGCCTGAGCCTATTACCCATTGTGGGAATGAGTTGGATTGCCTTAACGCTTGGTCTCATCCCCACCTTGGCATTTATACTCTTATTTATTTTCATTTTAAATAGTTTTGTAAGAGCCAGAAGAAAACTTAGAAATAACCAATATTCTCAAAACACAAGGCAGGGTCAGCAGCAAGTCGTTTACTAAAGGTGTTGATGAATTTCCCTAAAGGGAGCCCTATTCAACAGGGCAGGCGAAGTTAATCCACTATCCAATTTTAATCGCCAGTATCTGGATAAGTATCGGCATTACATAAGTTAACACTAAACAAGGAGTCTTGAAAAATGAAATATCAATCTATAAAAGCATTTTTGATTTCAATATTTCTTAATATCATTTTCATTTCCATAATCTTTGCCCAGGAAAATCTCACATCTTTAATAATCCAAGACAGAATTGACCAGATTTGGACGACCGGTCAGCTTGATATCGGTTATGCAAATGTTGCTTCCAAACATATTCTTCCAAGGCTTTATGAAAGAAACGATTTTCAATTAATCTGGCAAAATTTACAGAATGTAAATGACCTTTTAAATGAATTAAAAAACATAGAAGAAGACGGTCTGAACCCGGAGGATTATCATCTATCAACCCTGCTCATTCAAAAATTACATTTAGAACAAAGCGAATCTCCTGAGCCTTCACTTTTGGCGGACTATGATATCCTCCTGACCGATAGCCTGATTCGTCTGATTTGTCATCTTTATTTCGGTAAAGTAGATCCTGAAAATTTGCATCCAAGCTGGAGAATGACCCGTGAGATCAATGATACTGACCCCGTTGAGAATATTGAAAGAACACTGCGTTCCAACCAACTGGCCGATGCACTCAAGAAAATAAGACCTCAATTAAAATCTTATAATTTGATGAGGGCGGCATTGAAAAAATATCGAGAGATTCAAGAAGCTGGTGGTTGGGAACCGATACCTGAGGGTCCGACACTTAAAGTTGGAATGACAGACGAGCGCATTCCTAAATTGCGCAAAAGATTAGCCGTCACCGGGCACTTTGAAGGAACGAATACAAAATCTGACCATTTCGATGAAGAACTTGAAAAAGCCGTCGTCCTATTTCAAAAAAGACATCGTCTCGTTGCCGACGGTGCCGTTGGGGAAAATACATATAAAGCGCTAAATGTTCCAGTTAAGAGAAAAATCGATCAGATTCGTGTGAATCTCGAGCGCTCACGATGGATTTCCCGCAACATACCCGAAGAATTTATTATTGTGGATATCGCAGGATTCCGGATTTATCATTATCAGAATTTCAACATCAAATGGACAAGCAAGGTTCAGGTAGGAAAGTATTTTCGTAAAACACCTGTATTCAATTCACAGATTAAATATGTCGTTTTTAACCCGACCTGGACCGTACCACCGACCATACTGAGAAAGGATATACTTCCCAGAATCAAAAAGAATCCTGACTATCTGCAAAAAATGAAAATTGACGTTATTGATAGGAACGGCAGGATAGTTGATCCATCTTCGGTGGACTGGTCGACATATTCCGGCAAAAATGTGCCTTACACGTTCAGGCAAGAGCCAGGACCGCATAACGCACTGGGACGAATTAAATTTATATTGCCCAACAAGCATTTTATTTATTTGCACGATTCACCGAGCCGGTCTCTCTATGCACTCAAAGATCGTGCATTCAGCTCTGGCTGCATTCGGGTTGAAAAGAACATCGAATTGGCTGAAATTCTTTTAGACGATCCTGAAAAATGGAATGAGCAAAACATTCAGAATTTAATCGACACCCTTAAAACTAAAAAAGTTTACTTGCCGAAACCGATGCCGATAAGTCTGCTTTATTGGACCGTACGTTTCGATGAAAAGGGGAATATAATTTTTAAAAAGGATATATACGCCAGAGACGGAGAGGTGCTGAATGGGTTAAACGAAGAATTTATTGGTTGGCAAAGACGGTTTTTAGATTGATTCAACAACATAAAGATTTTTCCCATATTAGAAAAAAAGGACATCATACGAATTTTTTGGACGTGATACGTGCGTTTTATAGCAGTGATCCTTGAATAATTTTAAAAGAAAGTTTGAAGAATGCCAGTCCCTCCACAAAATTATTCCACCCATTTAAGTACGTTCCGTATAACGGACCATCGAGGTTGCTTGGGAACAGCGTCCTGGCCAAGAATCCAGAAATTGTAGGCCGCTTTCATTTGATTGTTGTTTTTCTTGATCTGGATCCAGTTGTTAAGAAAGGCCAGCAGATCATGGTTGCCTTTCGCCACTGCATATCCCAGCGGATATGTCGCCGTGTTCGGTTTTGGAATGACGACCGTGTATTGGGGAAACATAAGAGTCCATGCGGAGCCTGCCTCGGCACTGGTGATCAGGGCATCCCAGTTCCCCACGTTTCGCTCGAAAAACTCTCGATTCGATTCGAGCTCTATCACTTCAACTCCTGGGAGAAGCTCCTCGATTCTCTGGACATAAGACTTGTCTTTGATAGTGGTTACAGTAAGTCCTTCAATCTTGCGGATCGACTCCGGATTGATAAATTCATCACGTCGGTAGTCCCTGACAATAAAAGCAACCGTCAATTCAAGATAAGGATCTGAGAAGTTTAGCGCTTCGATCCGGCTGGTCGACATACTAATTCCGGACATGGCGATATCAAACTCCCCTCGGTTCAACTGATCGGCCAGAGTTTCATATTGGAAAGGAACGAATTCCACATCCACACTTAGTTCGTTGGCAAGCATGTGAGCCATTTCAACGTCAAATCCGACCAACTCATCGGCGGCGTTGAAAAAGGAAAAGGGGAGGTCGGCCGGATTGTAACCGACCATTAGTTTGCCCCGCTTTCGGATTTTGCCGATGTCGGCAACAATACCGCTACCGGTTTTCAGTTTGGCAGGCACTTCCTTGTAAACCACATGAGGGAAAGGATTTTCTTTGATGTGCATTCGGGATAGTATCCGGTCTTTGGTATATTCATTTTTCACGGCCAGACTAAAATATAAGCGGGTGGAGCCGACCGATGCAAACATGATAACCGTGATCAGGAGCAGGGTGTTTATCAGTTTCTTTTTATTGAAAGAAAGCGTTCCAGTCAGTGCACTGGTTGTCAGGAGCGTAAACACCAGCAGATTCATGGCTGCCAGAAGCGTTGCAGTCCTTCCGTTGATGACACCGGTCACCACGAAGAGCTGGTAAAGGTCCTCAGGCAGGTGCATCAAATCCAGCATGAAAGGAAGGGCAACATCCACACCGCCGAAGAAGCTGAGTAATCCAGTGAAAACGAAGGTTCCGTATTGAGAAAAAGAAAAGGATGTTCCGGTAAACCAGGCTCCAAACAGGACGAACATCAGTATAATGAGCTTACCGGTATTTGGAAAATTGAAAGAAACCGGAACCAAGACGTCCACGTAGGCATCGGTTTTTTCATGGGTCAAGCTGTATTTCTTAAAAAGCGATTTACAGTTTTCGGTCAGTACAGTCAGCACGATAAACAGGTTGCCAGTAGTGAATGCGGTCACCAGGGCATCCTTTGACAGCCCGACAATGTCTTTGTATCTGAAGGGGGTTACCGGTTTTAGAAGCAGGGGGAGAACAGCGAAAGTCAGTAGGACAGCAGCCATATTGAAGCTGATCAGGTAGACTTGGAGTTTGCCGAACTCCTCGACGGTCATGGTACCGGCCGCCGATGCAGCGATGGCGAACACGCCGATGGGGGTGAGTTTTACCACAATGTTGGTCATCCGGATCAATGCCCCTGAGACTGCCTTCAGCCCCTGGATAAGTGAATCCTTTTCTTTAATGCCGATCAACGCGATTCCCGCCAAAATACTGAACAATACCACAGCCGGCACAACATTGTTGGCCAGAGACCAGAAAGGGTTGGAGGGAATGTAGAGCTTGAGAAAATCGACCTCTTTCGGCGGAGATACTAAAGAGGTGCTGAAAAAGGAGGCCGTTTCCCACTTGGGAAATGACAGGGGCATCAGCAGGATCATGGTGAAGGAAATCGCCCAGAACAGGAGCATAACGATTCCGCCCTTTAGCGCCAACAGCTTGGCCTGCTTATAGGAGAGTCCTCCAATACCCAAAATCAGGGAGGCGATAATATAAGGCAAGATCGTCATCTGAAGCAACTGGATAAAGGCATCGCCAATGATTTTGAGAAAGCCGCAGTATTCACCGAAAAAAATTCCGCATGCGATCCCAAGACCCAATCCGATCATGATCATGGTCGAAAGACTCAGTCGGGGTTTACTTTTGTTTTCTTCTTTCATCATAGCTTTCTAACTTGGGTATCTAATCTTTTGAAAGTTATCTATTATAGGATAAAGCTGCCCAGAGATTTTTGACTAAACCCTCAATTACCGAAAAGTTGAGGTTTCTAATTATGACAAAACGAACTTGATTTGATATATAACTTACCAGTATTCAAAAGTCTATCTTTTTAAAGATATCGTATAAAATCGGGAAAAGCGGGACGGTGTTGAAATTGCGCGTTTATAGTCTTTCAGGGACAAGAATTGATCGACGATCAGTTTTTGGCCTATAGTGACCGCCCGACTGACAGCGGATTTGCTTTTGCAAGATTACCAAAGCATCATCAAGCAATTGAGAAAATATAATGTCCGCAAATTGCTCAGGCAGAAGGCCAGATACCTTGAAAAAAAGATTGGCCTGGACTCAGATATAATTGCCGATCTCAAGGCAAGTTTAGAAAACGGTGAGCTTAAGATTTCTTCTGTTGAGCGCATTCCGGCACTTGCAACTTATACCCTGATACATTGGGCCTTTGAATCGTCGTGCGAATCCGGAGGATATGGTTTTCCATTTGACCGCCCACATCTGGAGTTCTATCGGAGATTGAAAAAGATTCATTGTTTGCTGGAAAAAATCAGGAAAAAATATCACCGGAAGTAAAATCGATAATCAAACAAGCAGACCTGCCTGAGAGAATGTCCGTCCTTTTTTTGGAACAAGCAAGATAAGTACCAACTGTTATTTGCTGCCATAGTTTTCTTCATTGACATATAAAGCCATTTTTTCTATACTTCTATAACCGAGAGGGCTTTTTGTGACTTGTCCCTTAATCTCAAACAAGGAGGGGAAGCATGGTAAAGAAATTTTTGTTACGGCTCGGCCTGGTTGTGGTGGTTCTTTTTTTAACTGTACCAGTTCTTTCAGCGTCAAGTAATGCCGCGGATTTTTCTGCCGATATGATTAATAAATCGCCCATGGGCAACATCAAGGGAAAAATGTTTTTTAAAGGGGGCAACTTCAGACAGGAAATGATGATGGGAGGACAGAAACAGATAACAATTTTTCGAAAAGACAAAGGGGTTGTCTGGGTTTTGATGCCAGCACAAATGATGTATATGGAAATGCAAGCAGGCAGCCGGCAAAATATGGCTCCGGTAGATCCGGATGAAATAGATAAGATTGGGGAAAAGAAATACCTGGGCAAAGAGAAGGTCAACGGGTATATGTGCTCAAAATATCGTTACACTTTACATGACAAATCTTCAGGCACGGTAATATATTGGATTTCCGACAAGCTCAATTTTCCTATCAAAATGAAAGCGGACGGAACATCAGGGGGTATGACTATGGAATACCGGAACATCCAGGAAAAAACGGTCTCTGCCTCCCTTTTTAAAATTCCTGACGGGTACCAAAAGATGTCTATGCCGATGATGCCCGGCATGCCCAGACAATAGAACCACGAAAAATGAATTCTTGCTGCTCGGGAGAGGGAACATCCTTTTCATGCCCGGCTCCGCGAGCTCACCTAAAAGGCTCGCTTGCCTCCCCAACATCCATCACTTGGAAAGGTATCAGGTATGTCAGGCATCCAGCGAAAAATAAAAAGATATAAAATAACAATAGGTTGCAATGGGTTATGATGCCTTGGTGTTTGACAGCCTGATGCGTCTCTGGTGTTTTGCCCTAAGTGCCCTTTAGAAATATTTAAAAAGCCAATCCCGCGCCTCCCCGGCGCATTTCAATGGGCACCGGTTCTCCGGAAGGCGCTTACTTTGCCTATGGTAAAAAATATAGTGAAATATTGGCCCGAGAAGACATTACGCTTAAAGTAAAAAGCACCGCCGGCTCAGCAGAAAATCTTAAGCTTCTTGAAGCGGAGTCAGACGGTGTGGATATCGCTTTCGTACAGGGCGGCATGAGCGCTTTGGCCCAAACCAAAAATCTCGTATCACTGGGAAGTCTCTACTTTGAACCGTTGTGGATTTTTCATCGAAAGGACCTCGCATTAAATCAACTCGCTGATCTGACGGGAATGCGCCTAGCCGTGGGTGTGGAAGGCAGCGGCACTAGAATTTTAGCGCTGCAATTTCTGGGACTGAACGGAATCACTGTGAAAAACACCCAGCTTCTTTCATACGGTTCTCAACGGGCGGCTGATAGGCTTTTGAACGGTGAGGTCGATATCGCCATTTTTGTTGCGACTCGCCGTGCATCGTATGTTGACCGACTTTTAAAATATAGATCAATAAAACTTATGGGGATCGAGCGGGCTGAGGCGTATGCCTTCCGTTATCATTCCTTATATGTGCTGAAATTACCTGAAGGTGTGATCGATTTAGAGGCCAATATCCCTTCTCGTGATCTCACTCTGGTAGCTCCGACAACCCAGCTGGTGGCGCGAGCGGATCTGCATCCTGCCCTGATCAACTTGATCCTCCAAGCGGCCGAAGAAATCCATCATGCAGGTGACGGATTCGAGCAAGAAGGTCAATTCCCCACACCGAAATATATCGACTTTGACTTAAGTAAAGAAGCCGAGCAGTTTTATGAATCCGGACCTCCTTTTTTGCAGCGCTACCTGCCTTTCTGGGTGGCCAATTTTCTTACCCGTATGGTTGTCATGCTACTGCCCCTGATTGCTCTTCTATATCCTCTTTTCAAGCTCATGCCACAAATATACAAGTGGAGAATGCGATCTAAAATCTACCGATGGTATGCGGAGCTTGAGGCCGTCGATCCTGAGATACAGAAGGATCATGTCGCTGGACATTTGGAGGAATATCTTGTCGAGCTCGATAAACTGGAAGAAAAAGTGTCGCGGATCTCTGTACCGCGGGCCTATGCCGAAGGACTTTACGACCTGCGGCTGCACATCGACATGTTGCGAAACAAGCTTTATAAAGCCCGCGAAAAAGAAAATAATCGCTGAAAGGAACCCAATGAAATCGATGAAACTTGTCTTTGAATTCATGCTGCGGGCCGCATGTGTTTGCTTTTTAATCAGCTGCATTGCTCCCGTCACTCAAGCCGGCGAGTCCGAGGACATCCCCATCATTCAGAAATGGAGCGGCGACTATCAGGTGGCTCATCTCAATCGATTGCCCGAAGGCCTGCGTAAGTCGCGCGTCGGTTATATCGGCGACGCGGCCACTTTGACCGGCGTTTGGCAGGCGTTCAGGCCGGGGGAGAAAGAGCCGGAAGTGGATTTCGGCAAAAACCTGGTGGTCTTTTCTCGCAATGTGGACTTCTACAACCGCACATCCATCTTCAAGATCACTCTGAAGGATGGCGTTATCGAGATCCTTGCCATGGAGACCCGGTCGGCGCTGCCCATCGAAGACAAAGTCGCTATGGCCCTGGCGGTGATTCAGCGTGCCGGGGTGAAATTCATCAAGGCGGGTCATGAGCGCATTCCCGTACCGGAGGACGACTAAAAAGCGAGGCGTTGCATGCAAAGGAATCTGTTCATAGGTATGCTTGCCGGTCTGTTTGTCATCGGCGGCGTCATCTCTTTTGGTCACGCCAAGTCGGATGACGCAGGAATTTTGCATGCGTCTGCAACCGATCCGCTGAATGCCACCTACATGATCGAGGGTCAAAAAATACGATTGATCGATGGACGTAGTGAAACAGAAGCTGTACCCGGTTCGGCAACCAAAGTCATCACCTCCGTGTTCGGTAAGCCGGTATATGGAAACATCGACGGTGAAGGTGCTGTGGACGCGGCGCTGATTTTAACGTACGATCTCGGGGGAAGCGGAACCTTCTACTATGCCGCGGCCACGCTTAACGTAAACGGCAACTATCGCGGAACCAATGCCGTGCTGCTTGGCGACCGGGTGGCGCCGCAAAATGTCAGCGTACGCAACGGCCTGATCGTAGCAAATTATGCCGACCGTAGACCGGGCGAGCCCATGGCAGCTACGCCCTCTGTCGGCCAGTCAAAGCACTTGATTCTTGAGCGTAATGTGTTGAAAGAGACAGCGCCCCTTACCGGGGGAGAACAGGTTGTTGAAGGTTGGGTAACCATCGGTCACGAAGCGCGATCGTTTGTACCGTGTTTGCAGAAAAAAGAGCTTTGGCTCCTGGGAAATTCACCGGCGTTGAATGAAGTTATGGCAGCCTATCGAAAAGCGCTGCCCGGTCCAATGCTGTACATACCGCTTTTCATGACCCTTGCCGGAAAGACTGTCGGGCCTCCCTCCGACGGCTTTGGGGCGGAATACGAAGCGTCGTTTTTTGCTGCGCAGCTTGTTCAGGTGTTCCCCCAAGGGAACTGTAAAAGTGATTTGATCTATATGGATTCACCACTGCCGGGCGCGCTTGTCGCTTCACCCCTCAGGATCCGCGGTCATGCAAGGGGTAAATGGTTTTTTGAGGGAGATTTTCCCGTCGTTATCAAGGATACAAACGGCAAAGCCATCGCAAAAGGGTTTGCGACTGCAAAAAATGGATGGATGACAGAAACGTTCGTTCCCTTTGAAGGCATGATCGAGTTCAAGGGGCCGGGTTCCGGCAGTAAAGGCACCCTTGTTCTCAAAAAAGACAATCCAACCGACCGGCCGGAATTTGACAATGCACTGGAGATTTCGGTCTTCTTTAAATGAGACGCAACAGGGAGCCTTCACACAAAAGAATTACGAATATGAGAACAATTGAGTCTGATTGCGAGACCGGACTTCCGGACAATTATGTAGACGTGGTTTTACTTTATGACACGTTTCATGCTCTAACCCAGCCCCATGATGTACTGCGAGAACTCCATAGGGCGCTAAAGTCTGACGGCACGTTGTTTTTCAGTGACCACCACATGAAAGAACAAGATATACTTCCGAGGATAACAAACACGGGTTTGTTCACACTTTCGGTCGAAGGCAAGAAGACATAAAGTTTCTCAAAGGTTCGCTAGCCGGCAAAGACAAAACCCCATTACCTTTGTGAGCACGTATGGCACACGCTAGTTAAAGTTGAATAGGGCTCCCTTCGGGAAATTCGACAGGGCTGGGTGAGGTCCTGTTCATCTTTTTTCAGGATGAGGTTCATAAGGAGCCCACTTGGCCTTCTGATCCAATCGAGGAACCCACAACGGCTCACAATGGGGATATTCCCATTTATAGTTGGGCACCCTTTTTATCTGGAAGCTTTCTTCTATAGGGTGTTTAAAGACCTCCCGTAGATGTCTGTATTGGAGCCATGAAAACTCCTCCCTGACCTTGTTGGCATCCATGGTCGGCTTCTGTCCCTTGGGAAGGTATTTCAGATTATCCTTTATATCTCTCAACCTTTGAAGCAACTCCGGCTTATCGTATTTCCACTTGATCTTGCAGTCCTTCAACTGTTCCTTTGGGGTTTCCGGTTCATGCTTCCAGGACGACCATTTTTTATAGGGTAACGGATTGGCCTTATTCGGCGCCCCAAATAGCTTAATTGCATTCCATGACTGAATCCCGTCTTTCCATACCCCCATCCATGTCTCCTCGGTGTCGATTCTTTGGAGCACAACTGCATGACCAAGGCTTGGATCAATTTTTAAGGTTCCAAACTGGAGCCTTCCGCCCGTGATATAGGCGATCGCGTCGGCTATTCATGGCGATTTCCCGCCCATACCTCGTAAAAGGGTTCGATCCACCACCCCGTTGGGAAAAAGCTTGTCGATTATAAGACGACAGATTGCCGGCGTATAGTATAATGCCTCGCAGGAATGGCCATGGAATCGAATGATGTCTTTCATGCCAAATTTCAAGGTATACTTAAAGTACTGCCCTGCTGTGCCTTCCGTGTAAATGGACTGGAATTCCGGCAGGTATGGGCACTCCTCTTGAAGTGGTGCATAAAACGTAGCTTTATCATCTGTCCAATCGGTGCCACGGTAAATATACTTAGGCGGTGCGTCAAAGGCCTTGTAAGCCTTCCTGAGTTTCTTTTCCGCGGCCTCGTATTCTTTTTGTTTCTTTTGCCAGTATTTTTTAATTATTTCTTCTTCATTCTCCGTCCCGGCTCTTGCCACTGAGACAGCACTTAAGGTGGCGGCAGCAATGGAGACCGCACCTGTTTTTTTCAGAAAATGTCGCCGATCAATTTTTTTTGCTTTATCTGAATTCATGAATAAAATCTCCTTTTGCAGGCAGGTTGATTCATTCTCTTTGTTGCCTGAAAAACCAAACCGATTCGACTATTCCCATTTTTTGGCATATTCAGCGTCGTTATAAAGGGGAGCGCCATACTTGATTTTTCCATACTCTCTGTAAATCTTCTGGCCCGCAGGTGAGCTTGCAAAGGCCACGAACTTGGCTGCAAGGGCATAATTTTTCTGAGGATGTTTTTGTGACGAAGCGACCAATGCGTGGTAGACATTCACCAGAATTGGATCTCCTTTAAAGAGGACCTTGAGATTTTTTATCTTGGATTGCTTGACAAAAAAGGTGCTTGAATCGGTCATAAAATAGCCGAGGTCCTTGTCGGCCCGCATAAGCGTCGGTCCCATAAAATCTCCGGTTACGACATACCAGTTTCCCGCAGGCTCAATTCCGGAAAGCTTCCAGATTTTCATTTCCTTTTTGTGGGTGCCGGAGTTATCGCCGCGCGAAAAAAATGTGGCCTGGGCCTTAGCGATTCTTTTATAAGCATCTTGGGCAGATTTGGCTTTACTGATGCTCGCAGGATCTGACTTAGGACCCACAATGTAGAACTCATTGCTTCCCAGAAGGGTTCTCATGGTCGCCCATCCTTCTTCTACAGCATTTTTTTCCAGTGCCGGGGCATGCACCATGACCATATCCACCTTCCCCGCTTTCAAGGCCTTTAACGATGCGCCGCTTCCTCTTTTAATCCAATTGATGCGGCAACGATTTGCCTCACAGAATGGCTCTGCCAATGCTTGGAGCAGACCTAGAGCCCCGGGGCTGCCTGTGGCCACGCAGATGGCATGATCACCTTTCCCGTAAGTTGCTTGGTAATCTTGCTTATCAGAGCCATTAGCCAAAGATATAAAAGCAAGAAGAAACAGAAGCTGTAACAATAATATTTGAAAAATTGACTTTTCTTTCATTGAACATTTTCCTTTAATCACGAGTAAAATTAGCAAGAAAACAGTTAAAACAGTTAATGCGGGATATCCATTAGGTTAATTGGTTAGTTTTGTCAAGATAAAAATAGTATAAAGCAATATAATAACAATAAATAACTTTAAATAACCAAAAGGACTGCTTTTTAGCGCATTGTATTTGGCAAAAACATCTCCTGAATTACAATCGGTATTTCTTGATAAGATCCTTGTGAAAAAACGTTCTTTTCAGATCAACAAGGCCCCGGTGAAATAGAAAAAAGTTTTACCCCAGTACGATCTAAAGGAACATAGAACTAATACTACTAAATTTTTAAAAAAATTGAAAAAGATAGGATTTAAAGAATTCGAACATACACCCTATAACCCCCAAAAATTCATCTTTGTCCACTGTATAAGCAAAACAATCAAAAACCTATCCTTGATAGAAGCTATAACGTTAATATTTAGCTTATTAACCACAATATCTTCAAGTAACTGTTTTCTAACTCACCATATATTGCATTTTTTTCTTGACAGATGCTTTGGCATTGTTTAAAAAAATTCAAGGTGCCATTTTTGGCTTAATAGGGAATCCTGTGAGAATCGGGAGCGGTCCCGCCGCTGTAACCGGTGACGAAATCTGCAATTTACCACTGTCTGGTTTTAACCTGATGGGAAGGTGCAGAAATTAGATTGAACCGGGAGTCAGAAGACCTGCCTTAGTAAATAGCTATATCTCTGCGGTGATACAGATAGCAATTGTTACAAAATAAAAAGGGTCAAGAAAACTGGGTGCAGCCCTTCAATCTTATGAGAAAAGATTGAAGGGCTTTTTTATGCAAATTTATGCATCCTTGGCGGGACTGAATAACATAATGAAAGGAGGTGAAAAGGATGAAATCAGGATTAATTATTTATGTTGTTGGTAAAGAACCGCCGAATTGGGATGCAGAGTTTGAATTGATGACCATAAAGAAAAATACCAAAGTAGACTTGGTTGAAATAATCACAGCCAAAACAGGTCATTTTGATGTTCTCGATGCTTGGTGGTCACTTTTGATTAAGGGTATGAAACGAATTACCTGCATGATAGGGGAGTTTTCACCAGCGGGCAATCTTATTCTTACAAGCCGTGAACTCCATTTATGCGGATAAGTATCTATTCATTCAGGGGGTCAATCCAAGCCCCAACGAAGTCAAGACCTCCTGAATGAATTCAAAATGTTATTTGAATATAATGTGGTGTGAAACTTGATTAAAAGAGCTAATTTGCGGTTGTTTGATCAGATTAACCGACTATGTCCAGGATAGAGTTTAGCATTTCGTCATGGGTCCTGATTGTTGCCAGATTCGACTCATACCCCCTTTGTGCGACTATAGATTGCGGAATTTCTTCTGTCAGATCCACATTAGACATCTTTTTTTCCTCAATTTGACCATCTTTTACTTCAACAACAATGGGGCCGGGATCTTCTGGCTGAGTGACCTCTACTTTGACACTATTTTCAGGGCCTTCAACTAATGTTGCTCTGCTTTTTTTGAACCCCTCTGTTTCCACATTTGCCACATTATTTGCGATTACATCCATTTTTTTATTAAAGGCGTTTAATGCTGATAACGTGCTTTTTGCTGAAGAAATCATGATTTTTACCTCCGTTTTAAACCGGCAAAGCCTGCCCTCCTGCCGTGCGGAGTGAGGTGGACGGGTCGGCTTTTTGCTCATAGAGCCTTCGGCTCGAAGAAAATGAAAAAAGATTTAAAAAATGCCAAAGATATAGAGCAATAACAAGGCTAAAAGAGGGTTGCTTTAATACAGAGTTGTTTTTGATATACAAAGGAAATGGTATAAATCAGTCAGGCAACCCTGCTGCCGTATCCTCTGAATCTTGGGATTTAGGCCAGTGGCTTTGCGTCCCACTCTTTCGAGTAGTTTGCCTTTATCTAATCTTTTAACTATCTATCGGTCATTTGTAGTGAAAACTTGAATAAAATCGCGAAGCAGTTTTTTGCTTGATAGTATATAAATTTACTTTTTTAAGCGGCGAAGCCGCGTTATATAAAATCGCGAAGCGATTTTATTAACTAATCGGAATCAGACGATAATTATCGTCTTGCTTTTTGATTTTAAAGCCGTACATTCTAATGGTTTCTGTAATCGGCCTGCCGAAAATAAAATCGGTCATTTCAGGATCAAGGCCTGTCTTTTGCACAACCAGTTCCCTGATTTGGGCGTCATATTCAATTATGTCGAGAATGCCTTTAAACACCTCATTCTTTTTATCTTTTTTAAGAATATCAATAAAAAGTTTGAGCTTTTCATATGAGCATCGCTTCTGGTGGTCCTCAATTAGGTCCCACAGCCCTTCAATGGTTGAAATAAGATCTTTTCGCGTCAACCTGTTTTTAGAGTAAATCCTTTCGATTTCCCGTGTATCCCAGCATTTAAGAGCCCGGCATTCAAGAGGTCTGCTGTCATAAATCGTGCATTCATTTTCTTTTTCATTGAAAAAAATACAGGTCAACGAATCTTTTTGACCTTTTATTTTGATGATATCCGAAACTGCCGGCAAAATGGATTCTTTGACATTGTCATAGCAAAGTTCACCCTCTCTGATGGTATAAAGATTCTTTGATAAAATTATACCTTTTTCAATCAGGATCTTATCTTCAAGGTGAAAAGACGGGCCGCCTTTTTTGCAGCAGGTGCCGCAGCGAATACATTGTGTAATTACTTTACTCATAAAAGATTTTCAAAAAAGTCGTTTCCCTTGTCGTCCACAATAATAAATGCGGGGAAATCCTTGACGGTTATCAAAAAGATAGCTTCCATTCCGAGTTCGGGATACTCTAACGTCTCAATGTTTGTAATACACTCTTTACCGAGCCGGGCGGCAGGGCCGCCGATGGAACCCAAATAAAATCCTCCGAACTTTTTACATGACTGAGTAACTTCTTTTGAACGATTTCCTTTTGCCAGCATGATCATGGAAGCGCCGCGCTCCTGGAAAATGGGTACATATGGATCCATTCGCCCGGCGGTTGTCGGGCCGAAAGATCCTGAAGGATATCCTTCAGGAGTTTTAGCCGGACCCGCATAATATACGATGTGGTCCTTGAAATAGCGCGGCAGCCCCTGGCCGCTGTCAAAGCGCTCTTTAAGTTTTGCGTGAGCGATGTCTCTTCCCACTACGATTTTTCCGCTCAACAGCAGCCGGGTCGCAACCGGATATTTGCTCAGTTCGGCCCGGATTTTATCCATAGGACGATTCAAATCGATAGTGATGGCCGCCGTATCCTGCTCCCCGTGCTCGGGAAGGTACCTGGCCGGATTGGTCTCAAGACGTTCCAGAAAAATTCCCTGCTTTGTAATTTTAGCCTTTATATTACGGTCTGCGCTGCAACTCACACCAAGGCCGATGGGGCAGGATGCGCCGTGCCTTGGAAGACGGATAATCCGGGTGTCCAGACAAAAATATTTTCCGCCGAACTGGGCGCCGATGCCCATCTTTTGTGATATCTCGAGCAGTTCGGCCTCAAGTTTTATATCCCTGAATGCATGACCCGATTGGTTTCCGGTTGTGGGAAGATTGTCCAGGTATCCTGCTGAGGCTAATTTTACTGTTTGCAGGTTGAGTTCAGCAGAAGTCCCGCCAATAACAAATGCAAGATGATAAGGGGGGCAGGCGGCTGTGCCCAGGGTTTTCATCTTGTTTTTCATAAAAGATACAAGTTTTTCAGGCGTTAACGTGGCTTTGGTTTCCTGGTAAAGACAAGTTTTATTTGCAGATCCGCCGCCTTTTGCGATGAAGAGAAACTCATAGCTATCTCCTTGTGTGGCAAAAAGCCCGATCTGAGCAGGAAGATTGCAACCTGTATTGACTTCATCGAACATGCTTAAGGGGGCGTTCTGGGAGTACCGCAGGTTGTTGGTTGTATAGGCATTGAAAATACCTTTTGAAAGGGCTTCTTTATCACAAAAGCCGGTCCAGACCTGCTGACCCTTTTTACCCATTACAATGGCAGTCCCGGTGTCCTGGCACATGGGAAAGACGCCTTGTGCGGAGATAACCGCGTTTTTAAGCATTTCAAGGGCAACGTACCGGTCGTTGTCGGAACTTTCGGGATCATCAAGAATCTTTGCCAGTAGCGCCAGGTGAGAGGACCTTAACAGGTGTGATACGTCCTTGAAAGCCTGTTCAGCCAGAAGGGTAAGACCCTGGGGCGCAATCTTTAGTATTTCATTGCCTTCAAAAGACTGTAAGGAAACATGCTCATCCGTTATTCTACGATACTCGGTTGTGTCTTCCTCGAGAGGAAACATTTCCTGATATGCAAAATCAACCATTTGCCAATCTCCTTTTGTAACTGTTCAGAATCAAAATCGCCGTCTTTAAGGGGACAGAGATTACCGGAATTCTTTAAACGCACAGCCTTGCTTTTCTTTTATTTTCAAGAAAAGAGGTTGATGTTGCGGTAAGTTTATACAAAAAAAAAGGAAGGTCCCATCAAATGATTGGGATCCTTCCCTTTTAAAAAGGAAAACAATTAACGGCAGTCAACGCAGGTTTCAAAATGTTCTAAGGGCAGATCAGTTATTTTACTAAAATATTCAAGTTGTTTTTTAGGGGCAAAATATTGTCCGCACTTCCGACATTTTTGCATGGGATAATCATACTTTATAATTGTTCTGATACCGTTTTCTTCTTTCATGGGGATAAACTGCACGGGACAAACATAAACACAGGAGCCGCAGGCAATGCAATCAGGCGGAAACTCCATAAACGGAGTGGCAACTTTTCTCGTGATTCCGCGTCCGGAAAATCCAATAGCTGAAACACCTACAACTTCACGGCAGGTTCTCACACACTGACCACACAGGATACAGCCTTTTTGCTCAACCGGAAACCGGGTTTCCTTAACGCCCAGTTCATCAGCTATCTTCCAGAGCGCCGGGTGTTTATTATTGCGGGCGAGCAACAGTTCGATTACGAGTTTTCTCACATTAAGCACCCGCTCAGCATTTGTTTTCACCTCCAGGCCGTCAGCTACCTCAAAAATGCAGGATGCCACCAGACGAGTTCGTTCGCCTTGAGCAATTTCTACCATGCAAAGCCGGCAGGATCCGTAGGGAGTAAGTTCTTCGTTGCTGCAAAGATTAGGGATATAAATGTTTGCATCCTTTGCAGCTTCCAGAATGGTAGTTCCAGCAGGAGCATTGATTTCCCGGCCATCGATTGTTAATGTGACCATTTCCGCCATGATTATTCCTTTTTAAAAGCTGATAGTTGATAGCTGATAGCTTTTTGAGCTATGAGCTTTGTTATGAAACCTTGACTGCATCAAATTTACAAGACTCAAAGCAGGCCCCACATTTTATGCATTTTTCCTGGTCGATGGTATGCAATTCTTTTTTCTCGCCGGTAGCAGCTTCAGTTGGACAAATCTTGGCACAGACCATACAGCCGTTGCACAATTCAGGGTCAATAGTATAAGTTATCAGAGCCTTGCAGACTCCGGCGGGACATCTTTTTTCCTTAATATGAGCTTCATACTCATCCCGAAAATATCGTAAGGTGGTCAGTACCGGATTGGGAGCAGTTCCACCCAGACCACAAAGAGAACCATCAATAATAGCCTTTCCCATCCACTCGATGGTGTTTAGATCCTCTTCTTTACCGTTACCCTCGGTAATTCTTTCCAGAATCAACCGCATCTGATAGACGCCTTCCCGACACGGGGTGCACTTTCCGCATGACTCTTCTTCCAGAAACTTGAGAAAATAGAGGGCTACGTCAACCATGCAGGTGCGATCATCCATAACGATCATACCGCCAGATCCCATCATCGAGCCGACTTCGCTCAGGGCATCGAAGTCAACCGGCAAATCAAGATGACTTTCAGGAATACAGCCTCCCGAAGGACCGCCAACCTGCACGGCTTTAAATATTCTGCCTTTGGGGATTCCCCCTCCGATATCATAGACGATTTCTCTCAGCGTAATGCCCATGGGAACTTCCACCAGGCCGGTGTTGTTGATTTTGCCGACCAGGGCAAAAATCTTAGTGCCTTTACTGTTTTCAGTGCCAATGGATCGGTACCACTCGGAGCCTTTGTTAATGATGAGAGGAACGTTGGCCAATGTTTCTACATTATTGATATTCGTCGGTTTATTGTACAGGCCCCGTTCAGCGGGAAACACATATTTTGCACGGGGTTCGCCACTGCGACCTTCTATAGAGCCGATCAGCGCGGTTTCTTCCCCGCAAACAAACGCACCGCCGCCCCGAACAATTAAAACATCGAAATCAAAGCCGGAACCCATGATATCTTTCCCCAACAATCCGAGTTTCCGTGCTTTTTCGATAGCAATGGTTATATTCTCGACAGCAAGGGGATACTCATTTCGCACGTAAATGTACCCCTCATGGCATCCGATGGCATAGGAACCGATTACCATGCCTTCAAGAACAGAGTGAGGCGTACCCTCCAAAACAGCCCGATCCATAAACGCTCCGGGATCGCCTTCATCAGCATTACAGATAAGGTACTTCGGCTCTCCTTTTGCCTGTCGGGTAGCTTTCCATTTCAATCCCGCCGGGAAACCGGCGCCTCCGCGGCCCCGAAGATTTGCTTTGGTCACTTCTTCGATTACGTTTTCCTGACTCATATTGAATAAAACTTTAGACAAAGCAGAGTATCCATTGGTGGCGATGTAATCTTCTATGCTGCGGGGATCAATATTGATGTTATTGCCGATAATGTATCGTTTCTGCTTTTTATAAAACGGTATATCAAAATCTTTGATTATTCTCTCGTTGCTTGTTGGATCTTTGTAAGTGAGCCGTTCGATGACTTCTTTATTGATAACGGTTTTCGAAATAATTTCTGGAACATCTTTTTCAGCTACACGCAAATAACATATCTCTTCAGGATAAATGACTACAATAGGTCCCTGTTCGCAAAAGCCGGGACAACCGGTCTCACGTATCGTTGCGACGTCAGCGTCCAGACCTTGCTTGCTGATCTCCTCCTTAAAAGCAGCGATTATCTTATCGGATCCGAGTGCAAGACACCCTGTGCCGGCACAAATTGCAATACAGGTTGTTTTCGGATCTCTTCCCGCCTGAATCTTGCTTCGAAATTGTTCCAGTTCCTCAGGTGATTTAATTTTCTTCATCAATCTTTACCTTTTTGCCTAGTTTTTTCAGGATTTTATTGGTCTTAGAAATGCTTATGTTGCCATGATACTCACCATCGACCACCAGGATGGGACCCAAAGCGCAGGCCCCTAAACAATTGACTGTCTCAAAGGTAAATTCCAGATCGGGAGTGGTTTCACCCGCTTGTATCTGCAGAACACGTTCGATATTATCCTTTATAAGCGGTACCCCCCGCACATGACAGGCAGTGCCCGTACATAATTTCATTTCATGTCGGCCACGTGGTTCGAGACTGAACGCCTTGTAAAAGGTGCCCAGCTCGTAAAGCTGGCTTATGGGAACTTCAAGGAAGGCACTGACAAGGTTGAGTGCTTCCCGGTTGAGATAATTATATTCTCTTTGCACATCCTGGAGGATGGGAACCAGGAATCCTTTGTTGCTGTGATATTTGTCAATGATTTTCTTTATCCTTGCTTTCATTAGTGTTCCTTTAAAGAGCAGTTTTTGCTTTTAGTTTATTATACTCTTGGGTTACCTTTTCCTGAATTTCGTCGATCAGCTCCGGGGTCAAATGGCGAAATCTTCCCTGTGGCTTCAAATAGTCCAAAACCGGTCTGAGCTCGGGAACATCCACGGTTATCCGGTATTTCCCGTTTTCCACTTCATACAGGGGAAACACCCCGGTTTCAACAGCCAATCTGCCGATCCAGATGGCCTTATTCGGGGGCACCCGCCACCCGGTAGGACAGACAGAGAGGACATGAATATAGGCCGGGCCGTTAATACTGGCTGCTTTTTTCACTTTCTGAATGAGATCAAAGGGGTAACTGGAACAGGAGGTGGCTACATAGGGAATGTTATGGGCAACAGCAATTTCAGCCATGTTTTTTTTCCAGGTGGTTTGACCTGGTTTAAGTTTTCCGGCCGGTGAGGTCGTGGTGGCAGCCCCAAAAGGAGTAGACGAGGATCGCTGTATGCCCGTGTTCATATATGCTTCATTATCATAACAGACATAGAGAAAGTTATGTCCTCTTTCAAAGGCGCCGGACAAAGACTGAAGCCCGATATCAGTGGTAGCCCCATCACCGCCCATACCTAAAAAAACGGTTCCTTTATCGGGAAGTTTGCCCTTCCGGATCAGAGCTTTGGTTCCCGCTTCAACGCCGCTGGCCACCGCAGAGGTATTCTCAAAGGCCACATGAATCCAGGGCACTCGCCAGTTGGTGAAGGGCAGGGGGGAAGAAACTATTTCCATACAACCCGTTGCGCTGGAAACAATCACATTTTGTCCAAGCGCTTTGGCCACCATCCTTACGGCTAAGGCTTCGGCACACCCCTGACAGGCCCGATGACCCGGAGAAAAGTATTCTTTTTTGGTTATAAGGCGACTCGCGTAAACATTAAATCTTTCCATTATTCTCTGACTCCGTAAATGATGTAATCTTCCTGTCTCACCTTGCCTTTGGCCATCTGTTCGGTTTTTTCAAACATGGCGATATAGTCCTCTGCGGTTACATCTCGTCCCGCAAGTCCGCAAAGGAAATTGGTGATAATCGGCATGTTTTCTTCCAGGTAAAGGGCGGAACGAATCTCGCTTGCCACCGGGCCACCGGGCCCGCCATAGGAAATCGCCCGATCCATGACAATAATCTGTTTGACACCCCGGACAGCCTCCCGAAATTCTTCAAAGGGGAAGGGGCGCCAGAGCCTTAACTTAACCTGACCAACAGGTTTGCCCTGACCCCTGAGCTGGTCTACGGCAATGGAGACGGTTTCTCCAATACTTCCCATGCTCAGAAAAACGGTCTCAGCTCCCTCAACTTGATAGGTTTCAACGGGTTTATAGTATCGGCCCACCAGGTCACCCATATCTTTCCAGGCTTTCAGAATTACAGGCTTGGAATGTATAAGAGCCTGGTCTTGAGCCATTTTTGCCTCAGTAAAAATTCCGGGCAGGCCAAATGCCCCCATGGTCACGGGCTTATCAGGATGAAGCCGATTAACCGGCTCAAAATCCGGGAGGTACTGTTTAACCGTTTCTTCATCCCAGAATTCTATGGGTTCTATGACATGGGTAAGAACAAAACCATCCATATTCATAATAACGGGTAGTGACACTGAAGGGCTTTCCGCTACCCGAAAGGAAAACATAACATGGTCAAAGGCCTCCTGACCGTTTTCAGTAAAGACCTGAATCCAGCCACAGTCCCGAATTGACATAACATCCGTATGATCGTTCCAGATGCTTAACGGACCGGACATGGAACGATTTGCCAGAATCATGACAATGGGAAGCCTCATGGAAGGGGCTATAAAAACAATTTCGTTCATTAATGCCAGCCCCTGGGAACTGGTACAGGTGAAGGTTCTGGCCCCAACCGCAGATGATCCGCAACAGACGCTCATGGCAGAATGTTCGGACTCCACCGGAATAAATTCAGCATCCAGCTCTCCATTGGCCACCAGTTCTGATAAATGTTCCACGATATGTGTCTGAGGTGTAATGGGATAGGCGGCAACAACGTCTACGTTTGTCATTTTAACAGCCTCGGCCGCTGCTAATGAAACTTCTATTCCGACTCTTTCGCCCATTATTCTTCCTCCTCAACCATGGTTATACAACCGGTAATACATTCCTGGGCACATATTCCGCATCCTTTACAATAATAGAGGTCTGCTTCAAAATATCCGTCCCCGGTTTTTTTGATAGCCATATCCGGACAAAAAATATAGCAAACACCGCAACGAATGCATTTTTCTGTATCCCAAACCGGCCGGATAGATCGCCAGTCACCGGTTTTGTACTGACTGGCATTGCCTGGTTCACTTACCACACATCCGACCTCCAGGTCTTTCCAGCTAATCTCTAGTTCTGATTTAGCCAATGAAAATCTCCTTATTTATTTTGTTATTCGGGTCTCTTTGTATGCTCTGGTAAATACTTTAATATTTTTTTCCGCAATTCGCCCAAACCTTTTCTTAAGGGGATCGATGAGAGAATCGAAAGGGACAACTTCACGAGCCTTGAGAATAGAACCGAGCATGGCCGTATTGGTTATGGGAAGTCCTATTTCTTCCCTGGCTATTTTGGTGGCATTTACGGTGGCTATGGTATGTTTAATTCCAAGTTCTTTTCTCAGTTCCTCTCCTGAGTATTTGGTATTGGCACACAGAATTCCATGCTCCTTGAGTCCGGATGTCACATCAACAAGGCGGAGGATTCCGGGGTCCAGAACCACTACCACGTCCGGCGTGTAAATAGCAGATCGAATACGAATTTGTTTGTCATCTATTCGGCAGAAGGCTATTACCGGCGCACCTCGCCTTTCCGGGCCAAAAGTGGGAAAGGCCTGGGCATAATTCCCTTCATTAATGGCAGCCAGAGCCAGAAGTTCGGCTGATGTAACTCCCCCCTGGCCGCCCCGACCGTGTAAGCGAATTTCGATCATAGTTTACTCCTAAGCATAAAAAATTTAAAATTGTGCCAAATATCTATTGATTTCTATATGAGATGTCAAGATATTTATTAACAGATATTTCTTCTCCGGACGGCGAGTTTATTCTTTATCTAAAAGAAAAAAATATCAAAAATCTGAAGTGATTTCAATAACTGGCATTAAATTTAAGACTGATGAATTCGTAAAAAGTCAAAATATTAAAAAATAGGCCTTGTAACCTATTGAAATAATTAGGGGCAAAACCGATAAAATGGCAATTTTCGGACTTTTTACGAGACCATCAAGGCTGATACCGCCTGATCGGATTATCGGGGCAAAACCGATTATTTTGTAGTGTGGAATTGTAAAAATGATTGCCTATCAATAAAAAAAGTGCTTCAATATATAAAATTTACAGGTTACAGTATATTAACGTTTTTTATCAAATAGTCGATTACCCATGTTGAGTCTATATGAGTCATGACGATCACATATCAAAGATTCTGGTTTAGAACACTAAACTTTCTATAATAAAATAAAAAAAATTTAATCGAAACACGGTATCTAACAAGCCTTTGATTTTACCCATTCAAACCGATGATAAAAACCAAAGGGAAAATTCCACCGGTCGTTACACTTAATTATTCAAAGGGCGAATTGATCATCAAAGAGGGCGACTACGGAATCTCAATATATGAGATTATAAGCGGTAGAGTCGGAATTTTTGTCGAATCAGGCGGCACGGAAACCAGCATTGCTGTACTCGGTCCCGGCATGATTGTCGGTGAAATGGCCTTTATTGCCGGTAACACCAGCACGCGTTCTGCATCGGCTAGGGCCCTTGAAAACTGTTGTCTGGAAGCGTGGCATCCTGCTATGCTTTTGAATGCTTATCAAAAGATGCCTGACGTTCTTAGGCTCATCGCAGGCCAAGCCTTAAAGCTTATTGTGCGGATGAACAAAATGGTCGTTGAGTTAAGCTTAAAACAAGGACAGTCAATGGACAGCCAAACTCAGGAGCTGTCCGGCCAGTGGACAGAGGAGCGCAAGTTCTACCGGAAAATGGTCAGTTTAGAATGCGTTTTTCGACCGGTAAACAGCCCCAAGAATCTTAAGCTTCTGGGCCAAATTAGGGATATCAGTAAGAGAGGGTTGCAGATGACCGTTAAGACATCAGGCCTGCTCAATTGCACCTTGGCCTCCGGGGATGAACTTTTCATAAGCACATATTTTACGTTAGATCAAAAAGTGAATATGACCGCTAAAATTACTCGGCTCCAAAAAGGGAAAACAGGCGGTAATATTTCCCTGGGAATGGTCTTTACCCATATGGACCCGGATGATCGAAAAAGGTTGGGCTTCTTTTTAATGCCGTAACGGAGGTTCATACATGACTGTCAATTCACAGGTGCTCGGGTATATTGTAAGCGAGGAAAGTTACTCGGACAAAGCCGTTATCGTTAAAGAAGGCAGCGTTGGTGACTGGGTTTACGTTATTTTAGAAGGCCGGGTCAAAATAAAAAAGCGGACTTTCGGGGGCTTGCTGACCATTGATACATTGTCCGAAGGAGATTTTGTCGGAGAAATGGCAATGTTGAAACAGAGTAATATTAAACGAACCGCTTGGGCGGTCGCAGATGGACCGGTTATATTAGGGGTACTTGATTCCGTACGTTTGGCACAGGAATGGGAGTCCCAACCGGCGAGAATAAAAAAGCTCATATCGAATCTGATACAAAACATCGAGGAATCGACCCAAAAGGCGGCAGATATGATTGTAGCGTCCAAATAGCTCGCAAAAGACTTTTTACGAACTAATGCAAAAAATTTCACCCATCATATCATACAATTTTTTCATATAATAGATATTGCCAAAAAAACAGTCATAAAAAAATCCCTTGATTTTCGAGATCACATATGATAAAAAAATTTAGAAAGTGAATTTGATTATTAATAAAAAGGAGAGGTTGTTTATGCCGACGGTGAAAAAAGATTATTTCCGTGCTTTTATAAGTGTTAGTAAAGCAATCA
>JAYEFV010000534.1:0-7366 GCA_034658755.1 Thermodesulfobacteriota bacterium
GACTGTTTGAAGGGCTTTAGCACGCGTTAGCCCGAGCCGAATGAAATTATGACTTAAAAAATCAATGGGATAATTTAACAACAAATTGTTCTTAATACCTCCGGCGCGGCTCGGGCTTACGGGTGCTTAAGCACAAGTTTCAGTCGGTTGGAAAGAGATACACGCCATCGTGGAGCGTTCGCCCTGCATTGGGATTCAAATGCGTTTGCCCTGCCCAACTATTTGACGAATACTTAATTTTATTCTATTTAGTAATATGTATGCAATAATTCATTTTGTTTTTCAATGATAATTACTTAAACCTATATGTTAAGTATAAGATCAAAACCAGCTGTTATTTTATATGATATATTCTAATAAAAAACAAACTATCAAGGATATGGTTATGAGAATCACCCTTTGGCTTGAAGAACGATTACTTCAGGTTGTCGATTTTTGCTATGCGTACCTGTCGCAACCCATCCCCGATAAAGAACTATTGCAACAGTGTAAAATTGTCTCACATCGGGGAGAGCATGATAATAAGACGGTTTTTGAGAATACGATCTCTGCATTTGACCTTGTAAAAAAAGCCGGCGTGTGGGGTATAGAATTTGATATCCGATGGACCAAAGATCTGCAACCGGTTGTCTTTCATGATACCAACCTTCAAAGAGTGTTTAAGTCTGATATAGAGGTAAACAAGGTCACACTTGCCGAGTTAAAAGAGCATTGTAACTTGATCCCTTCTCTTTCCGAAGTCATTCAAAAGTATAGCAAAACCTTACACCTTATGGTCGAAATCAAGGAAGAAGAATATCCTGATCCTGTATATCAAAACAATGTGTTGAAAGATCTTTTCAATCCACTGACACCTCAGGTTGATTTTCATTTCATTTCTCTGCGGCCAGAAATGTTCAGGTTGATCAACTTTGTACCTTCGTCAACATTTCTTCCGAGTGCCAGACTCAATATTAAACGGTTAAGTAATCTGGCCCTTTGGAGAAATTACCGGGGAGTTTCAGGGCATTACTTCTTAATAACCGATGCCATACTGAAAAAACATCATAAGCAAAATCAACGCATTGGAACAGGATATATTGGTTCTAAAAATTGTTTATCCCGTGAGCTCAACAGGGGGATAGAATGGATTTTTTCCAATAATGCGGTAGAACTTCAGAACATATGTAATTCGCTTCTGAAACCCAAACCCCTGCCAGTAACCAGTAATCGGTGATCTGGAAGCAGAGGGCTGAAGACAGAGGACGGGGTTCAGAGGTTCAGGGTTCAAGGATCTATGTCTTAAAGTTTAAAGTGAACTAAGTTGTCTAACATAAAGAATTCCATCATTTTATTTATTCAGCGACGGGTATTCCAATAACCAACAGTTTTGATTTATACCCACCCTGACCTGTCGTATTGTTTCAACAGCTTACGTGTCGCAGCGCTGACCTTCAGGGTTTTGACGTCCCTGGATGAGGCCCAGCATACATCAGAGGCATCATCACCCGGTCTGAGTTCTCCGCTCACATAATCGGCCGCCAGGTCCACAATAACATAGTGAAATAGGATTGCCCCTTTTGGGTCACGTTCAATTACGTCAAATGTATATACAGGATCTCCAGCCTTTATAGACAGGCCGGTCTCTTCCCATATTTCCCGTTCTGCTGCTTCCTGAAGGGTCTCCCCCAACTTAACTGATCCTCCGGGAATGGTCCAGCGGTTTTCAGAAGGAGGTTTGCCGCGCAGTACCAGCAAGACCTTGTCTTCCTTAAAAACAACCGCCCCCACTGCCGCAAGCGGACGGTTTGGATAGGCGCCGTTTATTATGTATTCCGGTTTTTCCATTGGCTTTTAAACCTTTTTAGCCCAATTTTTTCATTCCGAATGAATCATACATCCTTTTTAAAATCTTCTATTCGTTGACAGATCGGATCTATTTCCGGAAAACTTGTGCTGAGTTCCCTACCCTCAAGATTATTGATAAAAATAGCATGCATATACGGAATTTCGGCAATCACCTTTTCATGGTCTATATTTTTATGCATTGTTTCTATCGTGTTTTCATCAAACTTATTAAGTACAAAAAATATTTCGGCCCCCGCTTTTATTGCCATATCAATCATTTGCTCTGACAGCACAAAGGACTCAAAACAGGGATCCACGACTCCGATGATCATATCGCATTCCGCATCGACTCTGCGACCAAAATGCTCAATGCCGGCAGAAGTATCTACGATAACGATCTCATTTTCTTTAAAATCGAGTTTTGACAAAACCATTTTTGAAAGCATCCCCATGGGACAGGCACATCCTTCTCCAAAATGATGAATCTTTCCAACAACAAGCAACTTGATTCCGTCAGATTCAGTGATACAGTCCCCTGGAATTTCCTTGATGCGTATTCTTTCTTTAAAAGGAACCGCATCTAAAGTCTGGGGGAATGCCGACGCTGTCATTTCTCTAAATCCCTTTTTACCGCCCAGACTGTCCATTAATGAAACAGGATGGGAAATGCCAAGCAATCGGTGAAGACCATAATTCGATTCATCAGCATCGACCAGTAAAACACTGTACCCTCGATTTTTCAAAGCTGTTGCAATAAGGGCAGAAAGGGTGCTCTTTCCGCTGCCACCTTTGCCACAAATTAAAACTTTCATATATCTTTCCCCTGTTCCTTTTTATTTTTTTCTATTACCTTGTCCATCTCTTTTTGCATGGCTTTGGGAAATCTTTCCATGGCTTGTTCTAAAGTCCCTGCATCAAGAACAGACTGAAGTAATACAGGTCCTGATGGTGACATCAACTGTGTCTGTGCCATAAAAATGGGATCTCGGCTTTCATCATCAGATCCATCGGGTTTTATGGGTGTAAGTCGCCTTATGGCGGCAACTTTGATATCGGTGAAGGCTTCCTCATGGTAAAGATTATTCCGGTCCACGGTAAAGTCGATCTTGCTCTGCGGGTCATTACTGGGCATAGTTTTTCTCCTTTTTTTTGCGTTTTTTTAAGATCCCAATACTTCTTGAAAATTTTTAAGTTCCAGACCAATATCAAAAGGATTAATACTTGTCCATACCTATCACCTAATCCGGATAAACCGGAAAAGTGCCTAAATTCTTCAAAGAAAGCTCTTTAAAATCACGATAGACCTTTCCGATTTTAGATACGGGAGTCTATATTTTTTCAGTATAATATTAAAATTGTTTATGCTGTTTTTCTGTATGTCAGACCTTTTCTTTATCAGCGATAGCGCGGATTCTATTTTCTTGAAAGACATTTTCCCCTTCATGGCTATTATAAATCCATCGTTTGAAAGCAACGGCAATGACATCTGAACGAAATTGACCATGGAGGATAAGGCGCGGCTTATGATAACATCATAAGTATTATTAGAGATGAAATCCCCGGACAGATCCTCCGCCCTGATATGACAAGCCTCAATATTATCAAGACCGAGCATTCTGATCACATGTTTCAAAAAACCGACCTTTTTTCTGGAAGCATCAATAAGAGTAACAGATAAAGACGGTATCATGATCTTAAGTGGTATCCCGGGGAATCCGCCACCCGAACCCATATCGAGTAAAGAGATATCCGGAGGAATAATCGGGGCCGGTGCTATGGAATCCAGAAAATGTTTTACCGCAATCTCCAAAGGATCGGAAATAGCAGTCAGGTTGGTCTTTCGGCTCCATTTTAAAAGTTCAAGGGCATGAATTCCAAATTGATCTATTTTTTCCTGATCAATTTGAACTTCAAGATCTTTGGCGCCGTCATATATAACATTCTTCCACTTTCTTGAGCCGATCTGCATAACCAATCACTCATTATCCATTTTTATTGACCTAACGCTTACAGATTGATATTATAATTAATTTAGCGAAGGAGATGATAACGAAAATCATACACTATTCTGAAGCAGAACCCAAGCGTTTCGATAATGTGGAGGGACAATATGAAAACTTCCAAGTCATCAGGGACTTTCAGACCCTTTGAAGAACTCAAAGAACTGCTTGAGAAAAAAGCATTAAAATCTGTGCTCTCCTCTGATGACCATCCGGAAAAGGGAAGTTTGAAAACCTGTAATAGCGAACATGGCGTTTCCAAATCCGCTGAGAACATATTCAATAAACAAGCATCTGAAAATGAACTTTTTTTGGAGGCCATGGCAAATGTTAAACCGATCCATAGGGGAGACCGAATAGAACACAGTTTCATATCCGGGCCGCCGGCCGGTCCTGATTATGATTCTGAAAATAAAATCTTGCTTAAGCTGAATAATCTTGTGAAATTCGGAATAGGTTTTGTTGTTGCCGATACTCCGGAATATATCGAAGGTCGGGGATATAATGTACATCCTGAGATTACAAAACGACTGCACCGGGGAGATTTTTCAATACAGGCCCATATCGATCTCCACGGTCTCGGGGTGGAAGATGCCCGGAATGCTTTTGAAATGTTTTTAACAGATTCCATAACAACCGGTAAAAAGGCTGTTCTGATTGTACACGGCCGCGGCCTTTCCTCGCCTGACAAGCCGGTATTAAAAACCAGGGTTATTGAATGGCTTACCTGCGGACCCTGGCGAAAGTGGGTGATCGCCTTTACAAGCGCCCGATCCTGTGACGGCGGTGCAGGTGCAACCTATGTGCTTCTCCGGCAGCGACCTATGACAAAACGCCACAGAAAGGGATAAAAAATCCGTTGAGTGATTGGCAGGATGGAAAAATGAAAAGATTATGTTTAATAATTTTAGCTGTTATGCTTGCAGGATGTGTAACAAACTCTGAGAATGATCTTAATGTCACCAATTCTGTTCCCGAAAAGAGAGAAAATACATTACCCAAAAAATTGAGCAAGCAGGATAACCCTCCGGGAGAACTAAAGCTAACCTCAGTTCTTTACGAACTTGCTGTTGCACCGGACCCCGACAATTTTGCAAAGGAACATAATATCTTTTTGACAAAAGGTCTGGTGAAGGTATACATCTTGTTTGATCCCGGTTCTTCAAATTCTAAAAGAGAGGATATGCTTGAAAATTATAATATAGTGATTGAGAAAAAAGCCGGTAACCTGTCAAGAGCATGGGTTCCGGTAAATCGATTAATCCCCCTGTCAAATGAATCCGTTATTCAGTCAATAAAGCTTCCGAACAGACTCAGAAAACCGAGGAAATAAAACCGTGAATAGAATCAGATACGGAAAATTTTTAACCATATTTAGTACAATCCTATTGCTTAATTTTGCCTTTTTCGCTCTTGCCTTTGCTCAAGACTTGCATATGGCTCCAGAAAAGAAAAATGTTCATCCTAAGATGTCGAGTTATCTGGAAAAGTTGGAAAAAGAATATAAAAAAAGCGCAAGAGCCGCCCGGTTGTTTGCACAGGGCAGGAATTTAAAATTAAAAGACCGGGATAAAATCACTGTTTTTCTGATGTCGGAACCGGGGACAACCGTCGATGAAATGTCACTTCAGGCTTTGGGGGGCGAGATCATTAAAAGTGCTAACAATATATCAAAAGTTAGGGCGCCTGTCAATATGCTGACCGCTATTGCCGATAATGTAAAAGGACTCTCATTTATTAAGCTACCTGACAGGCTCATACCGGTAGCCGTTCAAAGTGAAGGGGTAAACCTGACATCGGCCGCCTCCTCATATCATTCGTCGGGATATGCCGGTTCCGGTGTAAATGTTGCGGTAATAGATGTTGGTTTTGCTCTATTAAATGATGCTATAGACAACCACGAACTTCCAAGTAATGTTGTAAGGATAGATTGTAAAGGATCAAGCTGTGTTTCGACCGACTTTTCTTTAGAAACAGAAGAACACGGAACCGCTGTTGCAGAAATTGTTTACGACATGGCCCCGGGAGCTAATCTTTATTTGATAAAAGTCGATGACACGTTAGATTTGTGGGATGCTAAAAACTACGCTATCAGCCAAGGCATCAATATCATTAATAGTTCTTTAGTAGCGTTTAACACTAATTTTTATGATGGTACGTGTTATAGCAGCAATCCTGTCTGTACGGCAAACGATGCCTATAATCATGGAATCTTGTGGGTTAATGCCGCCGGCAACCAGGCCAAGCGGCATTACGAGGCCACTTTTACTGATCCTGACAGTGATGGATGGCACGATGAAAACATAGAAATTTCTGCGAATGGGAATGACACCATCAAAGTCTATCTGACCTGGGATGCCTGGCCCACTACTAGTCAGGATTATAACTTCTACCTTTATAACAGTTCTTCGGCTTTAGTAGCATGGAGCGAAAATCCTCAGACAGGAACTCAAGAACCAATTGAGGATATTTCTTATTCCTTACCGTCAGACGGAGCCGGGATATACGATCTTAGAATTCAAAAAATTAGCGCCACCTCAAACCATCAGTTGGAAGTATACAGTTTATACCATGATTTATCCCCGGCTGTGGCCTCAAGCAGCCTATTAAGCCCTGCAGATGCAAGCGGAGCAATGGCTGTGGGTGCAATTGACTATCGTGACTGGACAACAGGCCCCCAGGAAACCTTCAGTTCCAGAGGTCCGACCAACGACGGCAGAATCAAGCCGGATATCTGCGGGCCGGACTGGGTTTTAAATTATACTTTTGGCCGCTTTTCCGGCACCAGCGCAGCCAGCCCGCATGTTGCCGGTGCAGCGGCACTAATTCTGTCCAGATATAATAGCTATAATGCCTCACAGATATGGGACTGTCTGGCAGCTTCAGCTATAGATATGGGAAGTAGTGGAAAAGACAACATCTATGGTCATGGAAGGTTAAATTTGAGTAGCTGTAGCGTAATTACCACCAGTGTCAGTGGCGGCGGCGGCGGTGGCGGCGGCGGCTGCTTCATAGCCACGGCAGCTTACGGTTCACCAATGGCGCCACACCTCAAGGTTTTGCGTGAAATGCGCGACCGTTTCTTGCTCTGCAGCGGCCCTGGCAAAACCTTAGTGGCTTTCTATTACGCTCACTCACCGGCAGCGGCCGACTTTATCGCCGAACATGCGGGCTTGCGGGCGATTGTCCGCGTGGGCTTGTTACCTCTGGTGGGAGTTAGCTGGATTGCATTGAAGATAGGGCTTGTACCCACAATCGGATTTTTGCTTGTTTTCGGAATTTGTTTAATTGGACTTGTAAAATTAAAGAAGTCCTTAAAAAAGGGGGATTTCCGAACACGTTAGCTTGTTGAAAATATTGCCGCTATTCCAGACCAATTTGTTCAAAAGAATAAACCCTAACGTTGCAAAAAAGGTGTTTTCATTGGATGCCACCAACGGTTAGATCTTATGATGGTTACTCCAATCAACGCAAAGCCTTTGTCTAAGCCGTTTAACGTATAATCTGATGTGTTGTTTATGCAACGATAGGTAACCTAT
>JAYEFV010000535.1:0-1701 GCA_034658755.1 Thermodesulfobacteriota bacterium
AAACACGGAAATTCAGCGGTCAACTGATGAACATCCTGACAGAAGCATTGAAAGTAAAGGGACAAAAAGTCTGAATTGGGTGAAACATTCTGACTCGAGTCAAATTGAATATCGGCCGCCGGAGGTAGATAATAACAGCATCAAAACATTCAGATTCAGAATAAGCCAACCTGCCAACGACAAAAGACCGCTCGTAACAGCAGAGGAAAAGTCGTCAGACGCCAAGGGATCATTAAAAAAAGATGCTTTTGCTGAAATCCGAACCGAAAAGACAGGCAAACTCTTATCAGCAGAAGTTTCACCGGTTCCCGACGTAGAAAAGATTTTTCTTGCAAATGCAAAAAAAAACACAAAAATCGCTCGCCTGGTGGCGGATATCCGCTGGGAGATGGGCCACGGTGATAAAAAACGAACCGACAAACTTCTTGATGAACTGGTGCTGATTAAGGGTCAAAACAACAGCTATGTACTCAAGTTAAAAGCCGTCTGGCATATACGCAAGCAAGAATATGAACGCGCCGCAGATTTACTAAAAATAATCCTTACCAAAAATGAACGTGATTTAGAAGCCGGAATCAATATGGCAATTGTCGAGATCAATACCAAACAGGAGAAAAACGCCTATCGGCGATTAGAAAATCTTCAAACAATTTATCCGGAAAATATACGGTTGGCTGAAATAATGCAAAGTTTAAGATTGTTGTTAAACAAAGACCAAACCCGACGTTTCAGTCGGAATGATGGGTAAGAGCGATGATGATGAATACTGCTTTCGCTAAAGAAGAACAAGGCTGCCTCGATTTTTTGGGATTATACCATAATCCTTTTCCGGTAGTTCCGGAGGAAGAAAAATTTTATTTTTCTGAACATATCCATAAAATCCTAACTGAAATCATCTTCGGGATCAACGCAAGAAAAGGGTTCATGGTTTTAACCGGTGAAGTGGGCCTCGGCAAAACCACCATCAGCCGAAGGATAATAAACGTTATCGAAGAAAAAGGGGTTGAGACCTCACTGGTGTTTTATACCGGTTTTACTGATGTTGAACTGATACGGGGAATAAACCGGGATTTCGGACTGACCGCGGAAAGCCTCCTTTTTAGCGATCAGATGCAACTTTTATATGATTTTTTGGTGGAGCAAAATCGTTGCGGAAAAAATTGTGCCATCATTATTGACGATGCACAGAATCTCGATTTTAAAAGTCTTGAGCTTATCCGAATGATTTCAAACCTTGAAACCGGTGGGGAAAAACTGGTTCAAATTTTATTGGTGGGTCAACCTGAATTAATTAATTTGCTGGATTCAAAAGAACTTAGACAGCTCAGGAGTAGGATTGTTATCCAGCAAGAGGTGAAAGCACTGACCCAGGAAGAACTAAAGGACTACCTTTATTTTAAACTGAACCTGGCAGGAAACAGAGGACAGCTCAGAATTCAAAAGACAGCTTTGAATAAAATCTATAAACTTACCAAGGGAAATTTCAGACAGGTTAATCTGTTGATGGACAAATGTTTGTACGTTGCTTTTCTTCACAATACAATAGAAATTAACAGAAAGATTGTTATTGAAGCATTTATTGATCTTCATCCTAAAAAACTGAAACTTCTGAAAAAGTCCCTAACTGTAATGGCATCCATTTTTATAATGCTATTATTATTTGGCGGAATGGTTTACTCTGGTTTTGGTCGGGATATTTCT
>JAYEFV010000536.1:0-7282 GCA_034658755.1 Thermodesulfobacteriota bacterium
ATTTTCCTGCTTTATATGCTTATGTACCGAACGTATCTGGGAAAGGCGCTGAGGGCCACGATCCAGGATAAAGAGGCGGCCGCTCTGGCAGGAATTAACGTGACGATCATGGGAACACTTGCTTTCTGTCTCGGTGCTGTCCTTATCGGTCTGGCAGGACCGCTTTACGGCTGCACACATTATCTTTATCCGTCAACCGGACGTGAAGTCACTTTGCTGGCCATTACAATTACAATTTTTGCCGGTGTGGGCCGCCTTAGCGGAATCATCCTGGCAGGCTGGATTCTGGGACTGGCTGAATCTTTTACCGTAATACTCTGCGGATCCAGCTGGCGTGAGATGGTTACGGCAGTTTTGTTACTCACCCTTCTGGCGCTCAAGCCTTATGGCATTCTTGGAAAAGGAGAACTATGAGCTATTATCGAAAATATAATGATTAATTCAAAAACAAAAAAAACTCTATACGGCTTTAATAAGGGGTTAACGCCGGATAAAGTCAGTCTCTTGATGGGTCTATTACTCTTGTTGCTGCTTCCGGTTCTGGTCCGGCACAATGACTATATTCTGCAGGTCTTTACCCATGCCCTGCTCCTGGCTACCCTGGCACTTGCCTGGAACATTCTGGGTTTAAGCGGTTCAATTTCCCTTGGACACGCTGCTTTTTTCGGTTCCGGCGCCTATGCTTCGGCCCTTTTAAGTCTTGATTTGGGTCTGTCTCTCTGGATCACCATTCCTTTAGCCGGGTTTATAGCCACGGGACTCGGTTTTATTATGGGTCTGATCTGCATGCGCCTGAGAGGTGCTTATTTTGCCCTGGCAACCCTGGCCTTTATAGAAATCCCCAGAGTTATTACTGATAACTGGGATGAAGTGACCCGCGGTTCTTTAGGACTGGTAGGCCTGCCGGGATTTCCCTCCCTGAACCTGGGTTCATGGCAAATCGATTTTTATTCAAGTATCACGGCCTCTTATTATCTAGTGTTTATCTATTTTCTTTTATTATTGGGCCTGCTGGGATTTATATTTCGTTCCAATCTTGGTCTGGCACTTCAGGCCATCCGCGAAGAGGAAATCGCTTCCCAGGCCGTCGGCATTCGGGCGAACAGCTTTCGATTGTTCTCTATGCTGCTCAGTGCCTTTTTCACGGGGATCAGCGGTGCCTGTTATGCACATCTGGTCCGATATATCAACCCGGAACTGGTCTATGGACTTCATTTCTCCGCCATACCCATGATCTTTGCTATTTGCGGGGGCCGGTTCACCATTATAGGACCTGCTCTGGCAGCGCTAATTATTTATCCCCTGGATCAATTCATTTTTCACCCCCTGATTCCGGCAGGACATGAGTTCCTGTATGGGGCGGTGCTCATCTTTGCTGTTTTATTCATGCCGGCGGGGTTCTGGGGGACTTTACATAGAACAACGAATTGAACACTCGGAAATTCTACAATTGCTTGAAATTATATATTTTTTAATAAGTTCGAAGCATGAATCTCGATAACCGAACCCTCCGGGCGGGATAACCCGCTTTGGTCACGCGCAGCGCTAGTGCTCACGCGGCGCAAGCGCGTGCGCCGCGTGTTGGAATTTGGGTTTTTTTGTTATTTGAATTTGGGGATTTGGAATTTAATTGATATTTGGTGCTTGTTTATTGATTTTTTTCCATAAAATGAACATATTTTACAATTAAAAAACTACGCATTTTCCAAACAAAGACTTAAAAAATGTGGCTTCTGCGGAACAGCTAATATCCAATGTCGAATTCTCAATATCCAATTTTCAAGTGTTTTTTTATTGAGCATTGAACATTGAACATTGGACATTGGACATTTCAACATCGACAAAATTTTGTTCATGTTGCTTTAATAGGGGCCTAAGCTTTACTTTCTAGATAGTCCCTTACCCGCGCCAGGGCCTCGGACCTGCTTTTAATTTTATTTGTTAATTTTTCTTCTTGCACAAGGTTTAGAATTGTTTTGAATTCCGGTGAAGGCATAAGTCCGAATTCATGAATAAGATCCCGGCCTGTAATCAGCGGCGGTTCCTTGATTTTGGGTTTAAAACTATAAAAAAAATTATGAATCATCTCTTTTACAAACCATATGAAAGCCTTGTTTGTTTGATTTGGCTTGTCTCTTTTTGCCATGATATCAGCAATGGTATGTAACAACAGGGCAGGCGTATTGTCTCCGCATTTTATAAAGAAACGGGCTACACCTTTATGTGTTAACGTTTTTTTCTGCATCGCCGTGAAAAGAAAGAGCGGATTTGAATGGTTACGGATAATAAAATCGACAAGCCGCTTTTCACGATTGGAAAATCTCAGCTTTTGACTGATTTTTTGAGCCAGATCGGCGCTTTTCCGGGAATGGCCGTAGAAATGGATTTTTCCCCTGTCATCTATAGTTTTCGCCCAAGGCTTTCCCATGTCATGCAGCAGAATTGCATATTTAAGGAGCACGGTTTTTTCTTCATCAAGATATTGCCGGATCTGAATGCAAGTATCCGGCAGAAGCTTGGCCGGATCGTTGAGAATGGTTTCAAGATGGTGATAAGCTTTCATTGTATGTTCAAACACGTCATAAATATGATGACTGTTTTGAAAACATCCTTTTAACCGGTCAAGATCGGGAAAAATGGCGGTTAAAAGACCGGAGTCAGCCATTTGGGAAAGATAATGATATGATTTCGACGTGCCCAGCATTTTGAAAATTTCTTCCCGTATCCGCTCACCAGCTGAATTTTGTATGAGTCTTGCGTTAGCTTTTATAATGGAAGCAGTCTGTGATTCAATTTCAAAATCCAAGCATGCACCGATTCTATAGGCCCGTATCAAACGGATCGGATCTTTTTTAAAAACATCTGCTGCAACCATACGAACTTTTTTATCGGCCAGATCCCGAAGCCCCCCCAGGCAGTCGATAATTTCCCTTGAAGAAAGATCATATGCCATGGCATTGATGGTAAAATCCCTTTTCTTAAGGTCGTCTTCTATGAAAGAGCCGTTTAAAGAGGTTATATCAAAAATATTATCATTCGATACAACCCGAATGATCATCTGACCGGGTTTTCCCATCTTGAATAGGCGGCCCGATATGTTTTTGGCCATTTTTTCCGCAAATTTTTTTGGATTTCCCTTGACCGCAATGTCATAGTCGGTTGGAATGCGGTCAAGAAGTAGATCTCTGATCGAGCCGCCGATGATATATGCGCCTTTTGTTTGAAAGAAAATATTTGAATTAAAATGAATCATGGATCTCTTTACTTATACTTTAAACAGTCATAATTTCATTCGGCTCGGGCTAACGCATGCTAAAGCCCTTCAAACAGTCAGTCAGTTTCCAAGAGAAACACGCCATCGCTACGCTGCACCGAAATCAAATGCGTTTACCCTGAAATAAAAACAACGTAATATGGACAATTGATAATCCAATTGATATAGAAATACCATTTAAGGCCGTTTATAGTATATATCACTATTTTCAGGTTGTGTCTATCCGGATACGATATGGTCGAAACTATGAAAAAAGTTTTTAAAGTTGCAGTTACCGGCGGAGCCGGATCCGGCAAGAGTTTTATTTGCAACCGATTGAAAGAGTTGGGTATAAAAATTATAAGTTCCGATAAACTGGCAAGGGAAGCCGTGGCTCCGGGCTCAACAGCTCATGAAAAAATCTTTAATTATTTTGGTGCAAAGGTGTTGTTCAGTGACGGCACGCTGAATCGCCAAATGCTGCGACGTATTATTGTAAACGATAGTGCTGCCCGGCTTTCTCTGGAGCGATTCATACATCCGGAGATATCGAAACTCATGCAGCGAAAGATGGCTCAAGCAGAACAGCAAGGTGACCGTGTGGCGGTGGTGGAGGTTCCTCTTCTTTTTGAACTCGGCATGGAAGAACATTTCGATCTGGTTGTAGTGGTCAGTGCCACCCGTAAATTGCGGGTTAAAAGGCTGATGGAGCGCGATAACGTCTCCCGTGATCAGGCTGAAGAACTTTTAAATGTTCAAATGCCGGATCAAGAAAAGGTTGATCGTGGCGGATTCGTATTATCAAATGACGGTTCAAAGGAGCAACTCATAAGATCCGTTGATCAGTTATATGAAAAATTTTTAAAAATAACGCAAAAAGGATCAAAAGTCCTTGACAGTTAGGAAATCATGTTTTAGGATTTATTAAATTTTTTGGATAAGAACACTCCTGTTTGGATCCCGCCATTTGGAAAGAATGTCTAATCTTTCAATATCAATTTACTGAATACATTTTCTTCCATAAAAGCCGATATGGATCCGGTTGATATTTTATAGAATTATTTCAAGAGTTTATTCAACGCGGCCAGGCCGCTCTCAAAAAGGAATTCCCATATTATGAACATTGTTCAACTCAAAGAAAAGAAAATTAGCGAGTTGGCTCTTTTGGCCAAAGATTTCAAAATTGACGGGGCGGCCGGAATGAGAAAACAGGATCTTATTTTTGCCCTGTTACAAGCAGAGATTGAAAAGACCGGTTTGATATTCGGGGAAGGCACACTCGAAATACTGCCGGACGGATTCGGATTTTTGCGGGCACCGAATTACAATTACCTGCCGGGACCGGATGATATTTATGTGTCACCCTCGCAGATACGCCGATTCAATTTAAGAACCGGAGATACGGTTTCCGGGCAAATTCGTCAGCCCAAGGAGACGGAACGGTATTTTGCTCTGTTAAAGGTCGAGGCGGTTAACTATGAAGATCCGGAGGTTTCCAGGGAAAAAATTCTTTTTGACAATCTGACGCCGCTATATCCTGACAGGAAGATACTGCTTGAATCCGATTCTGATAATTATTCCATGAGAATAATGGATCTTTTGACTCCCACCGGTTTTGGCCAGAGAGGGTTGATTGTTTCACCGCCCCGGTCAGGAAAAACAATGCTTTTGCAATCCATTGCCAACAGTATCAGTGCAAATCATAAAGATATTGTTCTGTTTGTACTTCTTATTGACGAGCGGCCCGAAGAGGTTACGGACATGGAGCGATCCGTGGACGGCGAGGTAATCAGTTCGACTTTTGACGAGCCTGCAGAGAGGCATGTTCAAGTTGCTGAAATGGTTATTGAGAAGTCTAAGCGCCTGGTGGAACATAAAAAAGATGTGGTTATCCTTCTAGATAGTATAACCCGGCTCGCACGGGCATACAATTCTGTTATCCCGCCAAGCGGGAAGATCCTTTCCGGAGGCGTTGATTCAAATGCACTTCAACGCCCAAAACGTTTTTTCGGAGCTGCCAGAAACATTGAAGAGGGGGGAAGTCTCACCATTATCGCAACCGCTCTGGTTGATACCGGAAGCCGTATGGATGAAGTGATTTTTGAAGAATTCAAGGGTACCGGCAATATGGAAATTCAGTTAGATCGAAGGCTTGCCGATAAGCGGGTGTTCCCTGCTTTTGATATCAAGAAATCGGGCACTCGCAAGGAAGAGCTTCTTCTGGATCAGGAAACCCTTACGCGTGTCTGGATTTTAAGAAAACTGCTATCTTCCTTAAATCCGGTTGACAGTTTGGAATTTTTACTCGATAAAATGAATGGAACAAAGAATAATCAAGATTTTCTTAATTCAATGAATGCGTAAAAGAAAAGCAGGAGGTTGAAAATATATGAAAAAGGACATTCATCCTGAGTATAAACAGACAACCATAAGGTGCGCATGCGGCAATGAATTGGAGGTGGGTTCGACAAAATCGGATATCCGTGTTGAAATCTGCTCAAAATGCCATCCTTTCTTTACAGGCAAACAGAAACTTGTGGATACTGCCGGACGAATTGAGCGTTTCCGCAAGAAATATGAAAAATTCCAAAACCAATAAACAGCCCATTCACCGATACGGCTAAGCCCTCATAAACATATGCAAAAGGTGGTGGGCCGTTTTTTTTAATGGAGCGATCCGAGGTAAAGAAGCCTGGCCCAAAGGGGAAATCCCAAATAACAAAACACAAACAACAAATAAATTCCAATGACCGAAATTCGAAATAACAAACAAAAGAATAAAAAAAATGGCTTTGGCCCTTGTTTGGAATTTGAGATTTGGAATTTGAGATTTATTTGAGATTTGGTGCTTGGAATTTGTGATTTTAGACACAAAACTCCAAGGCAGAGCCGGAGGATTCTGAACTGGCTCAAAGGACCAGGTTTTTCAGGGTAAAATAAAACCTATGTTTGATAGATTGACAGGTGTTGAAAATCGATTTTTAGAAGTCGAAAAGCTTTTGAGCGATCCCGGAATTGTGCAAAATCGGGATGCATACCAGAAATATAGCCGGGAACATGCCGATCTAAGCAAAATCGTATCGGTTTTCAGAAAGTATAAACGGACCATCGAAGAGCTCAATGACAGCATGGAGCTTTTAAAGGACAAGGACCCGGATATTAAAGAAATGGCCCGGGATGAAGTCGGAGTCCTAACGCTTCGCAAAGAAAACCTCGAAAACGATCTCAAGAATCTCCTTTTGCCCAAAGATCCAAATGATGATAAAAATGTTATTGTTGAAATAAGAGCGGGAACCGGCGGAGAAGAGGCCGGCCTGTTTGCAAGTGATCTTTTCAGAATGTACACCCGGTATACTGAAAGTAAAAATTGGAAAGTCGAAGTCATGACCCATCATCCCACCGGTGTTGGCGGTTTAAAAGAGATTATCGCCATGATCCACGGCAAGGGGGCATACAGCCGTTTTAAATATGAAAGCGGCATACATCGTGTCCAGCGTGTTCCCGAAACCGAGGCTCAGGGTCGGATACATACCTCTGCAGTCACTGTTGCGGTTCTGCCGGAAGCCGAGGATGTTGAACTGCATATCGATCCGAGTGAGATTAAAGTCGATGTGTTCCGATCAACCGGTCCGGGAGGCCAAAGTGTAAATACAACCGATTCAGCGGTACGTCTTACCCATCTCCCCACAGGTATTGTGGTAACCTGTCAGGATGAAAAATCCCAGTTGAAAAATAAGAACAAGAGCATGAAAGTGCTGCGTGCCCGTCTTCTTGATCGTATGATCATGGAGCAGGATGAAAAAAGATCCAAAGAACGGAAAAGCCAGATAGGAAGCGGAGACAGAAGTGGAAGAATCAGGACGTACAACTTTCCCCAGGGAAGAGTGACCGACCACCGGATCGGACTTACCCTTTACAAGCTTGAAGCTATTATGCAGGGAGAAATAGACGAAGTCATAGAAAAGCTTGCAACTTTTTATCAGACCCAGGCATTACAGAATGCAGAATCAGCCGAAGTCCAGGGATCCT
>JAYEFV010000537.1:0-24017 GCA_034658755.1 Thermodesulfobacteriota bacterium
GCGTGCAAATTTTGTAATCATGAGGCGTACTTTTCGTACGTTGAATGATTACGAAATGCAGCACAACGCAGAAGTTGGACTTTTTACGAGACCGTCAATCTTTACTCAATAATAATTGTAAGATCTTTCCTTTATCCGCTCGCTCAATATCCTCAGGGACTTTCTGCCCGTTTGTTATATAAGAAATAGGCAAATTTAATTTCATAACCTGGTTTATAATTGAACCCCACCTTTCTGTTTCATCTGTCTTGGTAAATATGTAACTTAGATACTTTAATGCGCTGAAATTGACAGCCGCCTTATTCATCTCAGACTCTGTGGTTGCGACACTCAAAAGAAGATGTGTGCTGATATTCATATCACCCGGCATCATTCTCCTTAATTCCTCTATCCGTGACATGTCATACTGGCTCTGTCCGGCAGTGTCTATCAAGACAACGTTTTTCCCTTCCATCTTTTTAAGGGCAAAAAGCAAATCCTTTTTTTTAAATGCCTTAAAACAGGGGATTCCCAAAATATTTGCGTATGTATTGAGTTGTTCCATTGCCCCTATTCGATAGGCGTCTATTGAAATTAAGCCGACCTTTTTCCGAAATTTCAGCATGAGCTGTGCGGCGAGCTTTGCAATTGTTGTGGTTTTACCAACCCCTGTTGTACCGATAAAGGCTGCTATTATCCGGCGGCTATCTCCTACTTCAAACGGATCTTTTGTCTTTATGACCTGCATTATCTCTTTGGAGACTTTTTCTTTGGCATTGTTTATACCGTCATCAGAATGCCCGTTGAACACCCCTGTCCTTTCTAAAAAGAGTCTTGCATAATGATCATTAATTCCATTTTTTATCATTCTTGAATAGATGTTGAGAATTCCGGGAGTCAATAATAGTTTTTCTGAAAAGCTGCCGGAATGATTCAGAAGATAAAGCATCTCTTTTATACTCATGAGCTCTGTTTTTACTTTGCCAAAAGGATCCGAACGTTCACTTGAAATATCACTTTCTGACGGTATCGCAGTAATCTCAAACAAACTATGTTTACCGTTCCCCTCTATTTTCTTTGTAGAAATAATCATCGCATCATGACCAAGGACATCCTTAACCCTAGCGGTGGCCTCTTTAATTGTCCCGGCCCGGTATTTTTTAACCTGCATAACTCAAACGTACCTTTCCAATTGATTTAAATCCTATATCACTTAATAGCTCGCTCTGGGACAGTACCATTAATGAGGGAACAAAATACTCCACCATTTTCTTTAAATGCCTTCTTATTACCGGGGATGCCAGAAGGATCGGCTGGATATCCTTTGACATGGCTTTTTCCGCCTCCTTCTTGATAGAAGCAATAATCGAATCTGCAATCTTTGGATCAATGGAAAGATATGAGCCGTGATCCGCTTTCTGTATTCCCTGAATCAGCAAGTCCTCTACACCCTGGTCCATTGTTATCAGCTTCAAAAAACCATCCTCTCCTATATATGGACTGATAATGGATCTTGAAAGTTTATTCCTGACATATTCGGTTAACAGGTCAGGATCTTTTGTCAAAACGGCATAATCAGCGAGAGTCTCAACAATAGTCAACAGATCTCTGATAGATATGCGTTCCCTTATAAGATTTTGCATTACTTTCTGCACGATACCTAAAGAAAGGAGATTCGGCACCAGTTCCTCAACCGCCTTTGGATAGGACTTGCTTAAGTTGTCCAGCAAATTCTGAACTTCCTGTCTCCCTAACAATTCAGAGGCGTGCTTTCGAAGAAGCTCCGTAAGATGGGTGGCCATTATAGTTGCATCATCAACCACGGTATAGCCGGCAAGTTTTGCTTCCTCTTTCCTTTCCTCTGGTATCCAGACCGCAGGTATGTTAAATGCAGGCTCCATTGTTTCCACTCCTTCTATTTTCCTGCTAACATCTCCCGGATCCATGGCCAGATAATGATTCATCATTAATTCAGCGCCTGCTATTTTTACTCCTTTCAGAAGAATCTGATATTCGGATGAATTCAGTTGCAAATTATCCCTGATATGGATGGGGGGTATAACCATACCCATCTCAAGCGCAAACTGCCGTCTTATTGACCGAACCCTGTCAAGAAATTTCCCCCCCTGTTCTCTATCTACCAGTGAAATTAGTCCGTATCCTACCTCCAGTTCAAGAGGATCAACAATAAGAAGATGCTCAACGGGTTCCGGCCCCTCCTCCACGGTTTCTTTCTTTTTTCCCTCTATCTCTTTTATCTTTAATCCCTCCTTTCTTCCGCCAAGCAGAAAAACGCTTCCTCCAATTAGAATGGAAAGTAAGATAAACGGGATATGAGGCATACCCGGAATCAAACCGAAAAAGAATACTGTCAACGCTGAAAGATATATAGCCTTTGGATAATTAAAGAACTGTTTTGCAAAATCTTTGCCCATAGTCCCCTCTGAAGCAGCCCTGCTTACAACTATTCCGGCTGCAGTCGATATGGTAAGGGCAGGAATCTGTGACACCAATCCGTCGCCGACGGTTAAAAGGGTGTAATTCTGAGCAGCATCGATGACAGACATTTTTTGTTGAAGCACTCCAATGATAAATCCACCAATAATATTAATAACGGTAATTATTATACCGGCAATAGCATCTCCTCTGACAAATTTGGCAGCGCCATCCATTGATCCATGGAACTCAGCCTCTCTAGTGATCAACGCCCTGCGCTCTTTTGCCTCATCTTCATCTATCAACCCGGCATTCAAATCTGCGTCAACACCCATCTGTTTGCCCGGCATACCATCGAGTGTAAACCTTGCAGCAACTTCAGCGATTCTTGTTGCACCTTTTGTAATAACCACAAAGTTAACAATAACCAGGATAATAAAAACAATCATTCCGACCACATAATTCCCTCCGACCACAAAACTCCCGAATGATTTGATAACCTTTCCTGCGGCCAGGGCTCCCTCATTGCCATGTAAAAGTATCAAACGGGTAGATGCCACATTGAGAGACAGCCTGAAAAGTGTGGTCACCAAGAGTAGCGGGGGGAATATGAAAAAGTCCAGTGGTCTTATTGTATACATGGCCATCAACAGTATGGTTATCGCAAGGGTGATATTCAAGGCTAGAAGAAAATCGAGAATAATTGACGGTAATGGGATAATCATTACCACAAGTACGGTAACCACACCAATGACCGTAATCAATTCACTGGATGTGCCGGGATTAACTTTTGAGTTTATTACATCTCCCATTTTTTCAACCTTAAGTATTGACTACTACTGATATTTTTAACTCCTTGAAACATCAATATAAATTCAAGCGCTCTGAAATTATACCAATCCATGTGCATAACTGGATCTTATTTTGTATATATAAGCCAAAATCTCGGCAACAGCCTGAAAGAGTATCGGCGGTATTTCCTGACCTATTTCAACCAGCGAATTTAGATTCCGTGCAAGTTCTCTGTTCTCCACAATCGGGATGTCATGTTCTTCTGCCAGACTTTTGATCTTTTCAGCGATCTTCCCCGCTCCTTTTGCAAGTAATTTCGGTGCATTCATGGCAGAACTATCGTACTTTAAGGCCACGGCAATATGGGTGGGATTTGTAATGACAACATCCGCCTCCGGAACAGCCTGCATCATCCTTCTCCTGGCCATCTCCATTTGAATGCTTTTTATTCTCGATTTAATCAAAGGATCACCTTCTGTCCTCTTAAACTCATCCTTGACTTCCTGTTTTGTCATCTTGTTTCTGTTTTCAAACTCCCATTTCTGGAAAGCGTAATCGATGATTACCAGAACAATCATTGCCATGCCACATCTGATAAAAATTTTAAAAAAGACCATAAAAATGTAAGAAAAAATTGAATTCAGCTCCATTTCACCTAAATAGGCAACATTATTCATCTCACTCTTTACCGTGATATAGGCGATTCCGCTCACAACGACCAGTTTGATCAAAGACTTGAACAATTCCATGAAACCCTGTTTGGAAAAAAGCCTCCCGAATCCTTTAATGGGATCTATTTTGGACAGCTTGGGTGTAATCGACTCACCGGATAATACAAACCCAACCTGCATGATATTAGATAAAATCGCCGTAATAAAAATGGCCGCCAAAAGAGGACATAACGCCAGTATAAAATGGGTAGTCACCTGTTGAGCAAATACCAGAAATTCGGAAATGTTCAGATCATTCATTGTGGGAAGAGAAAATGATCCTTTCATAATAAGCTGAATATGGGAATAGGTATAGGACCCAAAAAGGGATAAAGCGATCAGAGCGGACAGAAGTACGGCCACCGAGGGCAATTCCCTGCTTTTTGCGACCTCTCCCTTGTCCCTGAGTTCTTGTCTCTTCTTGGGAGTAGGTTGCTCGGTCTTTTCTCCGGAACTCTCTTCAGCCATTATCTACACCTTAAACCAGTTCATTGTATGAATTAACATAGGGGCGAGTCCTTCAAGATATCTTTCCATAAATCTCAAAAGCACATTTAAAGATATGCCGAAAAAAAACAGGCCGATACATATCTGGACAGGGAATGCAACAATCATAATGTTCATTTGCGGCATGAGTTTTGTAATCAGCCCAAAAGCGACGTTTGTAAAGAGCAAGGCGGCAATTGGCGGTGCCCCAATCTTCACGGCAATAACAAACATGTCGCCGGATATTTTTGTCATTTTTTTTAACATCCCGACGTTTAAACTTAATGAGCCAACATTTATAATATCAAAACTATCCCTTACGGCGTTGAGTAAAATGTGGTGACCGTTCAACAAAAGAAATAATACAATGGCCACAAGGTATGCCGTATTGGCAAAAATGGAGACCTGTACGCCGCTTTGAGGATCAAGCACATTAGTGATTGCAAACCCTGTTTGGAATCCTACCATTTGCCCCATCATCCTGACCCCTTCAAAAAATATTTGAACCAGAAGTCCCAAAGTCATGCCGATAATTATCTCTGACAGGATCAACTGAGCTATTCCCAATAACGTGCCGGGAAATTCTACCATTTTATCATTGATAACGGGAAACAGAGCTATAGTAATAACAAGGGCCAGCCCGACTTTTATTAAATTCGGAATAACTCGTGCACTAAAAAATGGAAACATTACCAAAATAACACTGACCCTTATCAGCACGAGAAAGAATGCCTTGTATTCTTGATATGATATGGTCAATATATCCACTGCCAGTTCCTCAATATAGTGTCTGAACAAAAACCCAGTTTTTTTCTGTCAACCCAGTCTCCGAATGACAAAATACTATTCCTCTTGCCTTGGAGTAATGGAGTGCTGGAGTAATGGAGTGTGGCATTTTATGGGCTTTTTTAACATTTTACAGCACTCCATTACTCCAATACTCCAAAAGATTTTTCAGGATTTCAATATTCTATTTTTTTTCTAAACATGACTTATTATTAATAAGCTATCTGATAAAATAGGGTATTTGTTCAATAGTCGTCACAGTAAAGTAAATCAAATGATCAAGCATCCAGCTGGCAAAAAAAAGGAGTGCCAGTAACACGATCAATATCTTAGGTACAAATGTCAATGTCATCTCCTGGATCTGAGTCACCGCTTGAAAGATGCTTATGGCCAGACCCACAACAAGACCAAGACCCAGCATGGGCATGGATACAAGTATGGTCGTTTTTATCGCCTGCTGTGCAAAAGTAATAACAGATTCCGGTGTCATATTTATCCACCCATAAAACTCTTTACCAGTGAACCTACGATTAAATTCCAGCCGTCCACCAGAACAAAAAGCATCAACTTAAATGGAAGCGATACCATGATTGGCGGAAGCATCATCATCCCCATGCTGAGCAATACACTCGCAACAACCATATCTATGACAAGAAAAGGGACGTATAGAACAAACCCGATAATAAAAGCAGTCTTTAACTCGCTTATCACAAAAGCCGGAATCAGAATGGATGTGGGAATTTCTTCCGTGTTCTTTGGTTTATCCATCTTTGCCATGTTTACAAATAAGGACAGGTCTTTTTCCCTTGTCTGTCTGAACATAAACTTTCTAACCGGATTTATAGCCGCCTTAAAGGCTTCTCCCTGGGAGATCTCTTCATGCAGATATGGCTGCAGTGCGTTATTATTGATCTTCTGCCAGACCGGCGTCATAATGAAAAAGGTCATAAATAAAGCAAGCCCCGCAATGATCTGGTTGGAGGGTGTTTGCTGGGTTCCAACCGCTTGCCTTAAAAAGGTAAAAACCACAGCCAGCCTGGTGAAAGACGTCATAAGTATAAGGATGGCCGGTGCAAGAGTAAGGACCGTTAGTAAAAAGACAATCTGGAGTAACACCGAAACATCACCGGGATCCCCACCTTTTTCTACCCCTATATGAAATGAAGGTAAAATTAGATCAGCGGCCCAAGTATTTTTTACCAGTAGAATGCAAGCAGCAAGAGAAACGATGATGATAAATAATATTATGCTTTGTCTTTTATTCCTTAATCTCATGTTCTTTTCCGCTGACGTTTTTGCCGTTCTTATCTTGATTTAAACCATCAAGTTTTGTTAAAAAATTAATTCTTCCCGGTGTAACACCTAAAACAATCCTTTGACCTGAAACCTCTATAACCTCAATCCTCTCTTTCGGTGATATATGCAGTGAAGAGAGGACCTTGATGAATAAATCTCCCTTTACTTTTTGCTTTGGGAATAAATACTTTTTCACCAAAATAAGAACCAGAACCAAAAAACCAAGCACAATAAAAAGCATGGCAATGGTCTTAATCCCCGTATTTATCAAGTCCATTTCTAGCATCCGGCCTACCTCAAATATGGGTCAACCCAAAGACTTAACCCGATCAACAGGATTGATAATATCAGCAACCCTTATTCCGAATTTATCATCCAGAATAACGACTTCACCTTTTGCAATCAATTTTTTATTGATATATATATCGAGCGCTTCACCAACCGGTTTCGTCAACTCTAATATGGATCCTCGACCTAACTGGAGCAGTTCATTTACAGGTATCTTGACCTTACCTAATTCCACAGAAACATCGAGTGGCAAATCAAGAATAAGGTCCATATCGTATTTTTCACTCTGCTCCGATCCGTTATCCTGTGATACATCCGCTGTATTGTTTTCTTCTATTTTATCATTTACTTCATCCATCTTTTACTCCCCTTTTATTATCTCACTTATTTTAACAGCTTTCCTGTTGTTGCAGGACCCCGGAGAACCCTTAAATTTCGGGATGCCTTCGATATTAACAATAGCGAGATCACCCGGTTTTTGATCCAGTATTATCACATCATCAATCTTCATCTTCAGCAGTTCCTTGCCTTTAATCTTTGCCATCCCCATTATGCAACTCAACTCGACATTCATATCCATTATCTTTTTTTCAATATACCTCCGCCACTCCTTATCAACCGCCCTGGATTCATCGTGAAACCCTGTTTTGAGCTTGTCTCTTATCGGTTCAATGCACGAATAAGGAGTACAGATGGTAATTATTCCCGTTCCGTTCTCGAGCTCTACCTCGAATTTATTTGCAATGACCACATCTTCGGGTTTTACAATTCCGGCAAACTGAGGATCCATTTCCGAATGAGAATAAACAGTCTTAACTTCATATACATCTGACCAGGCCTGCTCAATGTCTCCAAGGATTATTTTAACTATTCTTTCCACAATCTTTGTCTCGATTGCCGTAAAAGACCTGCCTTCAAGTTTGACATAACTAACTCCCTTGCCTCCAAACAGACTATCAACAAAGGAAAATACCAGATTAACTTCCAGAACAACAAGAGAATGTCCCCTCAACGGTTCAAGGCTAAATATATTAAGACTTGACGGCACCGGGAGAGAAAGACAAAATTCATTGAATTTAACAGACTCAGTAGAAGTCAGACTCACATCCACAACATTCCTGCTTAATATGGGGAGGCTTGTCCTTAAGAAAGCCACAAGCCTTTCATTTATAATCCCCAGAGCGGGCATCCTGAGATGTAATGGCCCGGCCGGAACACTAAAATCATATGCCTTTATCTCTTCGCTTTTTTCAGGTACATCTGTTTCGGTTTCAACTTTACCTTCACTTATCCCGCTTAGAAGAGAGTCAACCTCGTCCTGTGATAAAACTTTTCCCATTATTGCACCACAAATTCTGTAAAAAATATTCTGCGAACTGTTTTCTTTCCAAGTATCTGATTTATTCTTAATAAAATTGCATGTTTTAATTCAAGCTTGCCTTCCATTGTATTAATGTCTTTCAATGTCTGACTCGAAAGAAGAATAAGTATGGTATCCCTCAGTTGCGGCATATTATTATCAATCTTCAGTTTATCTTCTTCTTTACCGACTTCAATCTCCATGCTTACTTTCAAGTATCTTTTACCGATGCCTTTTTTATCAAACAAGTTAACTACGAATGACTTCAGGGGAATGATTATACTCACCTGCTCTTCTTTTTCAGCTTCTTTTTCATTGGCTTTTTTATATTTGCTATACCCAAAAAATCCCCCAGCTCCCAGAAGTAGTACTATGACCCCTATAATGATAAGCTTAAGTTTCGATTTCTTCGGCTTTTCTTCTTGGTTTTCTTTGACTTCATCTTTATCCTCAGCCATTTAAGCCTCCTATATATGCTGAAATATTATCTCTACTCTCCTGTTCAATGATCGGTTCTTCGGGGTGTCGTTTGGATGTATGGGTCTGAAAGAACCGCAACCCCCGACATAAAAACGTGACGGTGACAGCTCTTTTTCCTTTAAAAAATAGTCTAAAACCGAAAGGCCCCTGTATGCGGACAGTTCCCAGTTTGATTTATATAACTTACTTTTAATCGGAATATTATCTGTATGCCCCATAATTTGTATGTCATTGGGGCATTCATATATAGCATCGGCAACCGCATCAAGAACAGGAAATATTTCCTTTTTTACTATCGCTTTTCCAGGATCAAAAAGGATGTTTTCATTAAAAGAAAGAACAACACCCCTCTCATCATCTGAAAGATTTATTTTTTCATTAATATCTTTCAACATATCCTTTATTTCCAAGGATATTTTTATTTTAGATAGGAAATCTTTCTGATCAATCACTAACATGCTATCGCTATTATTATATTGCGATATAAAGGATGAAAACTCAGAGACCTTCCCGGATGACGCGAATTCAAGCACTCCGGTTGTTTCAGTGAAGTGAGTCATAAGATTGCGCAGTTTCTTTGTATCCATTGAAGACATTGTGAGCAACAATACAAAAAAAGTGAGAAGAAGCATAACCAGGTCTGCAAATGTCACCATCCAGGCATTGGGATCTAAATCATTATCGCTCACGTTTTTTTCCTTTTTTCCGGTTATTTAAAATATTTTAAAGTCAAACTTCTTGTAGGTGAAGAAACCGGATGGTTTTTTTCTAAAAACCCTTTTAATGTAATTCGGCGCTTTATAATTCAAAATAATTTCCACTCTTCTGTTTTTCGACCTCGATTGCCGGCTATCATTGGAGGAAGTCGGCTTGAAGCTGCCGGATCCACATGGATTCAGCCGTTTTGGTGAAACCGCGCCTTTCGACATGAAATATTTCGCCAATTGAATGGCCATGAGTAACGAAAGTTCCCAGTTAGACTCATATCCTTTTTCTCTGGCCTGGATATTGTCTGTGTGCCCGACTATTTCTACCGGATAGTTCCCCTTGTTTATAATACCGCATAATTTATCTAAAACCGGCAATATAGACGGTTTGAATTCAGATCGCTCCCCGTTAAAAAGGACTTTTTCATTTATGGTAATTATCAATTTATCCCCCGCTTTTTTTACTATAATGTCACCCGGCCAAGCGGTCGTCTCTTTATTCATGCATGATAAAAGTTGTTCAAGGGTTAATTCTTCGTCAACCATGGGCGCCGAGGGGGGCATAATATTCTTTCCTGTCTTCAGGGGTGATAATCCTCCGGGTAATCCGCCAAAAGCACCGATTAGCGATCCTATGGCTACGCGTGACCGGTGTTCGTCTATTACCGCGATAGAATTGAGCAAAATAAAGAAGGTTAAAAGTATGAGGAAAAGGGAAACGGTCATCACCATTCCGATGTCAGCCCTGTCATCATCCATTTTTCTCTTCTTTTTTTTATCCATTCTTTATCAACCCTTCTCCTTGGCAGGGGGTAAAAATGCCAGGAGTTTCTGTTCAAGGATCCTTGGGTTGTCGCCATTGGAAAGGGATATTATCCCCTGAATCGTCATCTCTTTGGTCAACATCTCTTCTTTGCTGCGGGTTTTAAGCTTTCCTGCTATGGGCATACAACAGATATTGGCCATAAGCGAACCATAGAAGGTTGTGAGCAATGCCACAGCCATGGCCGGCCCGATCGTACTCGGATCGTCCATGCTCTGCAGCATCTGAACCAATCCTATAAGTGTGCCTATCATACCCATGGCAGGAGCAAACGTCCCCATGGAGGTAAAAATATCCGCACCAAGCTTGTGTCTGTCTCTAACAAAATCGATTTCCGTATCCAGAATGTTCTGAATCTGTTGAGGCTCCAATCCATCGATAGAAAGCTGAACCCCTTTTTTTAAAAATTCGTCCCTTACTTCCTTTATTTCGCTCTCTAAAGCCAGAATCCCTTCTTTACGGGTTTTATTGGCAAAATTCGTAAACTTGGATATGAGTTCGGTAGCGGATATATTTTTCGTAAAAATTGCTTTTTGCACCACCTTGATAACACTGAGAAAATCTTTTAAGGGATAAGCAATCAATGTTACGCCGATGGTACCGCCCACAACAATACATAAAGCAGGTATGTTTATAAATACATTCAGCCCCGAGCCCATAAAAATGGCGCCAAGCACCAAGCCGGTTGCAGAGAGAATACCCAATATAGTTGCAATATCCATAATATTTCCTTGATGTCGTAATTATCTGACGATCTGTTACAAAATAAATAGTTTTGCCTGGATATACAGCAACCTTTGTGCCATTCTTCTTTTTGAAAGGATTATTTTTTATAAGAAGAAGATATGATAGATATTACAGGAAGATATGAAGACTTTATCTGTGTTTAAAAAAGACTTGCCACTTACGGGACGTCAAGTATTGAGGCAGATGTCAATATTTTGACATCTGCCTCTTTAGCTTGACGTTTCACCCGTTGGGCCGTTGGCCTGTTAGCCGATTGGGCCGACAAACCGGGCAACTAGCTAACTAACCCATCTTTAAAGGACTACCTCTTAATATTAATAAGCTCCGCAAGCATCTGGTCCGTCACCGTAATAATTTTTGAATTCGCCTGGAAGCCACGCTGTGTGGTAATCATTTTAACCAGCTCAGTGGCGATGTCCACATTTGATTGCTCCAACGCATTCGGAGCAATGCTTCCCAGCCCATTGGTTCCCGGTCTATTGGTAATTGCACCGCCGCTTTGCCTTGTCTCGCTAAACAGATTTCCGCCCTCTTTAAACAGTCCTTGATCATTCTGAAATTTTGCCAGACCCACCCGGTACAGAGGAATAAGCTGCCCGTTGGAATAACTCCCTGTGATCACGCCGTCCACATCCACATTCACCCCCTCAAGGTCACCGGCGCCATAGCCGTTGGCCGACTGAAAAGTGGTTGTCGAAGCAGTGGCATATTGTGACGTGGAAAGAGAACTGTTGGCCCAGGTGGAACCATTCCATCGCGTCCCCAAATTAAGCTCAATGGTCTGGGTGCTCGCTCCTGAGAAAAAGACCGTATCAAGAGTAAAATAACCGTTTGAAACGTCGGTTGCCTCCGCCTGGGCGACAGAAGCCCCGGTGGCCGGGTCGATCTGCCACAGATCTACATCAGTCATTGATCCGGAACTGTCAAAATCGATGAGCCCTCTGGCCAACAATCCCGCCTGGGCATTACCAGAGGCGCCGGTCCTGAAGTCTTCACTCGGGTTGCACGTAACGATAAATTCATAGGCTGAATTGGTGGCGGCCTTGTCAAAATACAGGGTGATATCATGAGTGCTCCCCAGTGAATCATACGCACGCAGTGAAGTCAGGTATTCATAAGCAGTTTCAACTATGGGTGTTGTCGCTGTGCCATCCCAGACGCCGGCCAGGGAATCATCAGCTCCTGATGTATTGTCAGATCCATCGGAGTCCAGGTTCACAATAACCTCAATATTATCGGTCGCTGAAGGAGGCGAGGTAAAAGAGCTCATAACGACATCGGTTATTGAACCCACATCATTGCCGTTGGCATCCAGTGACCATCCCTGTACAATGTAACCTTCGGGGTTTGTCAGGTAGCCGTCCCGGTCAAAACTAAAATTACCTGCTCTGGAATAAAAATTATTTAAAGTGCCGGCTTCTTTTAATACAAAAAATCCTTGACCGCCTATGGCCAGGTCCGTGGTATTTCCAGTGGATTCAAATGAGCCCTGCTGGAAAGAGGAGGTAATCTCTCCCAGGGCGGTTCCTCTCCCTACCTGGGATGTCCCGGACAGGGTAGCAACCGACTGGCTCAAAAGATCTTGAAATGCAAAAGAACTCCCCTTAAACCCCACGGTGTTGACGTTGGCAATGTTATCTCCTATGATTTGCATGGCATTGCCAAGGGTGCTCAGTCCGCTGATTCCTGAGAAAAGTGAACTTGATAAAGACATTTTATTCCCCTCCTTAGTTTTCTGTGGTTGTTTGGTTTACTTCAATAATGTTATCCCTATTAATCAATTTATCACCGATCGTCAGATAAGGATTGCCGTATTTATATGTCACCCCGGTGACCTCCCCGGAAATATAAGTGTTGGCGGAAACATAGAAACCATTTTCATCTCTGGCCGTAATTTCAAAAGTATAGGCGCCGTCTTGCACAATCTCTCCACTCTCATCTCTGCCGTCCCAATTGATATTGTACTCCCCCTTATCCTTCCATCCCGGATAAAGGGTTCTGACTTTCAACCCATTGCTGTCGTAAACACTCACCGCAGTGTCTGCGCTTTCATCCAGGTTGAAAAAACCTGATAAAACCTCGCCATCTTCAACTGAAATCGTATTTTCATCAGCCTTAACCGTTTTGCCGATCAACTCAATCAGATCCTGTTGTCCGCTCCGGTCGTTAAGCGTCCCCTGAATATCGGATAGACTCTTATTCATTCCGTATAGCTGTTCAACGCTGGTAAATTGAGCCAGTTGAGCGGTAAATTCCGCGCTGTCCAGGGGACTCAGCGGGTCCTGATTCTTAATCTGGGCGATAAATAGTGTCAAAAATTGATCTATTCCAATATCTTCCATACCGGTACCGGAAGATGTTTTTGCATCCGGAACAGATGAGCCTCCGTAATCTGTATTAATTCCTTGTATGAACATAAATCAGTCCCTCCTTTTAAATTGCCAACCCATTTAACTGCAAAAGCGGAACTCTGTCTTTTATAAAAAAACTTGCATCCTTAATTTTGGGCACCCCGGTTAAATAGTCCTGACGGAATTTCAGGCGGTTAAATAAAACCACGAATAATAAAATAAAATAAATGTCACCGCGAATAAACACGAATAAACACGAATTTTAAAATAAATTTTATGTCCATTTGCGTCCATTTGCGGTTAATTATCAGTGAAGGCATTTTAGGCATTTCTTTTTTTAGGCATATTATGCCACTAAATTTAATAAATTGTTGCCGACTACCATTTTCAGCGGCTCCGATTGTAAGACTTCTGCACTATTCTTCGACATGAACGCTCCCCCCCCACCGGAATCCTGATTCCATCTTTTCCCCTCATTCATCCATTCTTTTGAACTTGCCAAGGATTGTCCAAAGCCGTAGTTAATCTGGATATCGATGTTTTCGAGCTTTATCCCCTGCGAAACCAGGGCCCCTCTGAGTTCGTGTACATTGGACAGTAAAAGTTCTTTTACCGCGCTATGCTCGGCAATCATCCCCAGCTTTAACACATTGTCTTTAATATCAATGTTGATTTTTACTCTTCCTAGATCAGGGGGCTTTAATTGCAATCTTACGATCCTGTCACCCCTTAGAATAGATCTGGATATCTGCTTACCTACCTGGTCAACAAGATAAGCCGGCAGGGAGCTCCTGAAAGACTTATCATTGCTCTCAACTGCATTTATCGTCTCTGCAAAGTTGGAAACGGTAGTCTGTTTAGGGGGTTCCATGATCCTGCTTCCTGATTTAATATCATGGCCTTCTTTGCCGGCCATGTTTTGAAACCCCTTGCCACCGGCTGAATTTGAAAACAACTCGACTTTCTTTTCATGATGCGAATATTCAATGTTTTGCCGCCCAATATTATTGATTTTTTCATTTTTATCATTTAAATTAGTCAATAAGTCCTCGTTATCCAAAGATCCGACGTTATCGTTCATCTTTTCTTTTGCAATAGGATCATGAAGTTTAAAATTAGCAACTGCCTGTGGGGAAAATACGAATTTTTGTTTTTCTCCTGATATAACCACACGCTCGAGCAACCGGCCCATGGTTGATTTCAATTCAGGCGGCGGACTATTTTCTTTGCCCTGCCTTTTTGACATCTGTTCCAGTGATGTGATGAAATCTTCTATGGAGATTTTACCGGCTTTGGCCTTATCCGGTAGATTCAGACCCATTATCTCCATTTTATTTGAGATCTGCTTGACCGTATCATGATCTTTAATCGTTTGGATTTTATCCGATAATCGGATAGTGATCTGTTTTAATTTTATTGCAAATCTTTTCGGATCAAGCCCTCCGCCTTCAACCTTTGCGGCGCTGAAGACATTATCAAGCTCTTTGGGTGTCAGGCCAAAGTTTCTCAATGCCGATTCAAGATGGGGAATAGCAGACGGTTCTATCATACAAGTCTCTTTGTCATTTTTTTCTGATCTTTCCGTCGGATCAAGCTCTGCTATCTTTTGAAAAAAGTTCGCAAGATTTATTTCTGCATCCGTGTTATTATTTTTTAGTTCATTTAAAAACCTTTCCGTTTTTTGTTCTGGAAAACCGCATTGCAAAAGAAATTTTTTCAATAAAAAAAGGTCCTCTTTATTTAAAGAGATATTATTCAACGGTTTCCCCTGTGCTAAAAGCCCTTTTCGAAACGATTCAAGGTAAAAGCGGGGTCCTTTTTTATCTGCGGACATTCCTTTCAGGTAATGCTGATTTTGCCCGTTAAAAGGACTTTTTTGAACCCGGCTCAGGCTGGCCAGGATATTGGATAAAAAATCACCCTTGCCTTTAAATTTCTCATGATTCTTATTATGGACTGTTTTACAGTCATTAAGTAATGAAGCTGTTTTTAAAATCATTGGGTTCATAAGTTTTTTTTACCTTGATAAACTTGTAAAAATTCTTCTGCGAAATTTTTAACCCTTACCTTTGAAAATATTTTTCATAATTTATTAGCAAAGGTTGTACCAAAAGCCAGTGATCTTTTTTTAATCTTTATTTTCAAAAGGTTATAAAATAGCAGGGATTAATTCATTGGAAAGTGAATTTTCAAAAGGAAATATTTTGCCTGATGAAACTGTGCGGAAAGGAAAATTTTGCCTACTTTGAACAAAAACTTGATTTTTTATATTTAATAATATATAGGAATTAGGAATAGATTGGATCAAGGAGTAAAAATGACGGTTGATATTGTCAATAATTGGCCATTAATAGTGATTCCGCCGCTAAATGATAACGCTCTTCAAAAAGAAGATTCTCCACATTTCCTCTCTCAAAATCGCCAGAAACCGATAATCATGGACATCAAAACAGAACACAACTCTGATACCTTCCGGGAAAAGGGAGCGTTAATTGATATTTATATTTGATGCAGCCCTTCCTTCACAATATTTTATTCTCTTTTAACAAGCCCTTCACTTATTTCTGCCGCCTTTTCTATTTTGACAAATGACAGTATCTTCCCTACGGCGTCTCCCTTCATCTTGGACATAAGTTCTATGGCCAGTTTTATGTCAAGCTTCTCGATCAACTCTGCTGCATTCTGTGGTTTCATAGTGGAATATACTTTTATAAGATGCTTGAACTTTTGCTCTTCGGCCGTTTTCTTTTTGGCAACTTCAGATCTGATTTCATCCCTTAATTGAGTAAGTTTTGCAATTTTCTTATTTATCTCATCCTGAATGGATAAAAGTTCCGCCTTTTTTGCTGCAATCCTCTTTTCTTCTTTTTCTATCTCAAGCTTCTTTGAAATAAGATATTTCAGGTCGATGGTCTTTTCTTTGGCTTTTTTTTCATTTTTCTTTTCGGTTACCTCAATAGCTTTGACTTGTCCCGCCGCTATAGCATCTGCATCGATGAAAAAGGGATCCAGGCCAATCCGGCACATAAAAACAGAGCCCAATGATAGCTTTATGACAATCAAAAACGCCAGAAGAATCTGGGTTCGCAACTTCACGACCTTCGCCCCCTTCCGGTTATAACAATCTCATCCAGGACCTTTTGATCCTTTCTTTCAGATAATTCTATATACTTGTTATGCTTCAAATCCTTCAAAGTCTCTAAGGTCTTTTTCTTAATCGATTCATTTGTTAAAATAGCTTTTTTGGTTATTACATTCTCCTTTTCTTGTTCTAGGAGAGTATGGGCCGATTCAAGGTCATGCTCTATCTTATACAAATATGCCAGGTATATTTTATATCTGGGAACATCTATCCCTTGAACTCCTTCATCAATGCAGCTTTTTGCTATTTCTTTTCTTTTTTCGGATAACCTTTTAACTTTTTTTTCCCTTCTGATACACTCAGTTTTTGCATTAAATAGATCTATCTGTGCAATTTTACTTAAGTATTTTCTATAATCGAGTATCTTATCGAGCCGAAATGTAAATGGTTTCATCATTTAATCATTCTGCAAACAAAGCTTTCAAGCGTGCAACACCGTCTTTGAAAGTTACCTTTTGATTAATATCCTGCTGAAGAAATGTGTTAATCCGGCCAATCATCTTCTTGGCATAATCTATTTGGGGATCGCTTCCGTCAACATAGGCGCCTATTTTAATCAGATCCTCGGCTTCCCTGTAGGTTGCAAGTACATTGATCAGCTTTTTAGCACTATCATGATGTTCATGATTAACAATATCTACCATTATCCTGCTAAGACTGGCCAGAACATCTATAGCAGGGTAATGCCCCCTCTGGGCAAGATTACGCGATAGCACGATATGACCATCTACGGTAGAACGAACCGCATCCGCTATGGGTTCGTTCATGTCATCCCCTTCAACCAAAACAGTATACACCCCGGTGATACTACCTTTTTTTTCGACGGTTCCGGCACGTTCTAAAAGCTTGGGTATCTGGATAAAAACACTCGGAGTATAACCTTTTGCTGAAGGGGGTTCACCTGCAGCCAATCCAACCTCCCTTAATGACATTGCAAATCTGGTAATAGAATCCATAATAAGGATAACATCCCGTCCCTTATCCCTGAAAAATTCAGCGATTGTGGTGGCCAGATGGGCCCCTCTTATCCTGACAAGAGCCGGAGCATCAGATGTTGCAACCACAACAACCGATTTTTTAAGCCCTTCTTCACCAAGACTCCTTTCTATGAATTCTCTCACCTCCCTGCCACGTTCTCCGATAAGAGCGATTACGATTACATCCGCGTCAGTATTCCTGGATATCATGCCCATTAAAACACTCTTTCCCACGCCTGATCCTGACATTATAGCTATTCGCTGGCCCTTTCCCAGGGTTTGCAAAGCATTAATGGCACAGATACCCACATCGATCTCTTCATGAATAATCTCCCTTTTTAAGGGATTGAGAACATTTCCATATATCGGATATTCTACTTCTGACGTTATCGGCCCCTTCTTATCTATTGGTCGACCAAGGCCGTCTATAATTCTCCCTAAATATTCCTTTCCAACTTTAATGGAGGGTTTTTTACTTACATCGACGATCCGGCTTCCGGGCTCAACTCCCCTGATTTCACCAATAGGCATCACAATGACTCTTTTGTCATTAAATCCTATCACTTCAGCCTGTACATTTCGGCCTTCTGAATTTTGGATATCACAAAGACTTCCAACACTCAGCCCCGGCCCATTGGCTTCGGCAACAATTCCTGCAACTTTTACTATCTTGCCACACAGTTTTATAGGACTGCATGAACTTACAGCATCCATGTATTTGTCCCATCTGATTTTTGCTTTCATGTCATACATTTTCTTTTTCGTAGAAGGCGTCTTGCAAACACTGATATATCTTTTCAAGCTGGGTTTCAATCCCGGCGTCAATATCACCATAAGGCGTTTTCAGATAACACCCCCCTCTTGTAACGGAAGGGTCGGAAGTCACTGTTATTGATTTAAGTTCTTTATATTCCTTAAAAAGCTCCGGTCTTAATTTTTCAATGTAATCGTAATCTTCCGGGTTGACATTGAGAATAATTTTACTCTTTTCAATCGCAAGATTCAGTGCATTAAAAACAGCCTCTTTTACTCCGCTTTCATCAACTTTTGTCAAATGATGGACAATCTTTTCAGCAATAGCAAAAGTTAAATCTAATATTTCCTTTTCATGCTGCTTTAATATCTTTTGTTTGAGACTGCTTATCTCATCAAAAAGTCTCTCTATATTTCCAATTACCTTGTTTGCCTTTTTTTCTCCTAACTCAAAGCCGTCTTTTTCCCCCTGGACAAAGCCTTTTTCATATGCTTCTTGCTCTATCAGAGACACATTCACCTGCGCCTCGCTCGTGGCATCTTTCCCTGCTTTTCTTTTGTTTTGACTGTCTTGGTATCCTTCAAGAGGAACAAATTCCGCCCTCTTTAGCTCTCCTTCTTGAAGGGATATAAAGCCATAATCGTTTTTATTATTAACAAGTTCATTCTCTTCAAAAGACTTCATATGGTAATTTGTCCAGGATTCTATAGGTTCTGATTCATTTTCCGAATTTTTATACAAAGACATCATCACCGCCCTTTGCCAGAACTATCTTGCCTTCCGACTCAAGCCTCTTTGCAGTTTTGATAATCTCTTGCTGGGCCTCTTCAACCTCTCTCAACTTAATCGGGCCCATGACCTCCATATCTTCCTTTAGCATTTCCGAAGCTCTTTCAGATAAATTGCTAAATATTTTATTTTTCATCTCTTCAGAGGAGGTTTTTAGAGCCTTTATCAACATCTGGTTATCTACATTCTGCAGGATATCTCTGAAATTTCGATTCTCAACCTGCAAAAGATCTTCAAAAACAAACATTTTTTGTCTTACCATTTCTGCCAGGCTATCGTCCTCTTCTTCTATATGGGCCAGGACGGACTCTTCTGTATTTCCATCAACAGCGTTCAAAATATTAGCCAGGATCTCTATACCGTCAAATTTTTTGGTTGACCCTCCAATTTTTGAAACCTCTTTTTTAATCACCTTGTCCAGCTCATTTACAATATCCATATCAACTTGCCCGATTTTTACTATCCTTAAAGCAATGTCTGCCTTGAGTTCATCAGAAAATAAATTGAGGACTTTCGCAGCCTTTTCATTCGGAAGGTAACTCAGAACCAGGGCTATTGTTTGAGGATGCTCTCCTTGAATTATCCTGGCAAGGTTTTCAGACGACATGTAGGCCAAGTCACTAAAAGGAACGCTGGTGCCCTCTCCCCCGATAACGTTGAAAATCTCTCTTGCAGCCTCTTTATCCATAGTTTTATTCACAACCTGCTTAAGAAAGTCCTCCCCGGAAACAATAATGTCACCATGGCCTTGGATATTTGTTAAAAACTCTTCCATGACCGAGTTTAATACATCAGAAGGAATATGATTTATTTCAGACATATATTGCCCGATCTTTTTTATAGCTTTTTCATCTAATTTTTTGAAAAATGTTGTTGTAAATTCTTCTCCCATGGTCAGCAAAAAAATGGCCGCCTTCTGTGGTCCTGTTAATTTATCGGTAGTTAATGTTATATTTGCCATTATTCTTATTCACCTATCCATCCTTTAACCAGTTGTTGAGCTTTTTCCGGGTCATGGTTACTTATTTCTCGAACCCTTTCGATTCGACCCATTTCTTTTGATAAAGGGAGGCTTTCATATTCTTCAGAAACCGATGCAAGTTCTCTACTTTGAACGGTAACTTCTTTTGTAATGTCCTTAACACTTTTTAATAAAGGTTTGACGATCAACATAAAAACCATGACCACTAACAGAAAATTTACTATTGTTTTTCTGTAGTCTTTTACGATATTTAATATTTGATCAAATTTACTAACTTCCACTTCACCAGCAGTATCTAAGGGAGCTGTCCTTGCAAAGGCCATGGAACTTACCGAAACCTGATCTTCCCTGTCTTCATTATACCCCATGGCTTTTTTAACTATTTCTTCAAATGTTTTAATTTCCTGCTCACTTCTCGGGATGTATTTTTTTTGGGTTGTCCCATCTTCTGATTTTTCTAACTCATAATTTCCATCAATGACTGCGGCGACTGAAAGTCGTCTGACTTTTCCTGCCGGTTTTAAAGTTGTCCTTGAGATTTTATTGATTTCATAATTTGTGGCAACGTCCTTTTTTGTCTTTTTATTCTGAGTTTGATTTGGAGACTGCACAACACCTCTTCTCTCATCAATTACTGTCTGCTCGGTTTTGTTCCCTTGTTCACCTGCCTGCATGACCTCTTCAATATTTCTCGAACTTCTGACAGCTGTTGCTGATGGATCGTATTCCTCTTCACTTAAGGTAGTCTTATCAAAATCGATTTCTGCATTTACTCTAACTATTGCCTTGCCGAAACCTACAATTCCTTCCAGCATGCTTTGAACATTTGTTTTTATCTCATTTTCAACATTTGTTTTATAGTCTAACTGTGTGCTACTGAGTTCGGAAGAAGATTCATCACCGATCCCTCCCTTGAAGATTAGTCTCCCTTTTGTATCAACAACCGTGACATGTTCCGGTTCAAGGCCTTCAATGGCACCGGCAACAAGGTGTACGATTGCCGTAAGTTTAGCAGGGGGTAAGTTTGAACGTAAATCCAGCTGAATTGAAGCTGATGCCGGCTCACTGTCTTCGATAAAAAGAGATTCTTGAGGAATGGCTATAAACACTCTGGAATCATTTACCTCTTTAAACCGGTTTATGGTTCTTGCCAGCTCACCTTGCAGGGCTCTCCGGTAATTCAATTCCTGTACGAATTTAGTGGTTTTAAAATCTGTATGGTCAAATATTTCAAACCCTACATTACCCCCGTTAGGCAGACCGTCACCTGCCAGGGACAGGCGCAATTCGTATACTTTTTCTTCCGGTACCATTATCATGGTACCATTGGCCCCAACTTTGTAAGGCGTGTTTCTTTCCTTTAGCTTAGAAGCAATAGCACTTGCATCCCTTTGGGAAAGATTGGAAAACAAAACCTGGTAATTTTCCTGATTTGTCCAAAAAAACATTAAAGCAAATCCGGTGACCACAAGAATGATTACAAAGACCATGCTGATCTTTTTAGAAAGAGGGAGTGAATTGACTACATTAAAAAATTGCCTGACCGACTCATTCATTCTGGCAGCCTCCTCGTAATTGGCGACTTGAAACTTGTTATTCACATATGTGTTTTTTGCTTAAACCTTAGCTCACTTAAGGCACTTTAGGCATTTTAAAACTGCATATGCATTATTTCTCTATATGCCTCGACAGCTTTATTTCTTATTTTAAGGAGCAACCGCATCGATATATCGACCTTCTGGAGGTTTATCATTGTCTCATGAATGTCTGCTTTGCCTTTCAGAAGACCTACAATCGACCGGTTTGCATCTCTCTCCAGTCCATTAACCCTGTCCACAGCACCCTTTATAACTTTGCCGAATTCTGTCTGACTTCCCGATTTAATGCTTGCATTATTTTTGAGTGCAACCTGCTGCAAATTTCCAATTTTTAGATCATTCATGTTTTATCTCCCTATTTCAAGTGCTTTAATGGCCATCTTCCGTGTTGCTTTAATAACCGCTATATTGGCTTCAAACGCCCTTTTGGCCATCATCATGTTTGTGGTTTCAACAACAAGATCAATATTCGGCTTGAGCAAATACCCTTCATCGTTCGCATCCGGATGGCTTGGATTATAAACTTTTTTAAATGGACTTTGATCCTCAACCACATCTTCGATTTGAACTCCCTCAACTGTCGAATTTAAAATATCGCCAAAGCCATGGTTCGGCGGCTTTGTGCTCATAACCACCATCTTCCTCCTATAAGGCCCCCCATTTTCCGTTCGGGTCGTCTCCATATTGGCCAGGTTGCTTGCAATGATATCCATCCTTTTTCTCTGGGCATAAAGCCCTGAGGCGCTTGTTTCAAGACAAACTAGAAAATTCATTCTATTGTCCTCCTTCTCTAATTACCTCTTTAATTAAAGCTATTTTTCTCAAAAGCGTCTCAACCGCTTCCCTGTACATCAAATTATTTTCTGTAAGTTTTGTCATCTCTTTATCTATATGGACCCAGTTATAACCGTTCCATTCACCTTTTTCCTCAAAAGTTTCAATCCCCTGATGTCTCATGTTCATATTGATATGCCCGGGATTTGTCCGGATCAAATTCAGTTGATTGTGGGGTTCCAGAGCCCGTGCCAGAGCTTCTTTGAAATTTATATCTTTTGGCCTGTATTTTGGCGTATCTATATTACTGATATTACTGGCTATAACAGCATTTCTTTTCTGAGTGACACGTATTGTCTTATCAAGGTCATTGAATATTTTACTAAACGATAAGTTATCCGGCATAATATTTTCCTTTATCTATTTTTTTCGATGAAATAGGATATTAGCAATTTACATGCCTCTTTTATTGAATTTCCATTTTTTTTCTGTACTCATTTAATTTGTTCCTCAATGTCCGAACGCTTATCCCTAATATTTCGGCTGCATGGGTCCTGTTACCGTTGGTTTGGTCCAGGGTCGTGAAAATCACATTTTTCTCCATTTCTTTTAAAGAAATTGTCGGCATAAAAGGATGTACTGCAGTTTGGGGCTGTCTGTTTTTTTCAGTCATAAAAAGATCTTCCTCGTCTATAAAATCTCCCTTGCACATAAGAACCGCCCTTTCAATTACATTCTCAAATTCCCTTACATTCCCCTTCCATGGCATCTGCATAAGTGAGGCCAGCGCCTCCTTCGTCAATCCTTTGACAGATCTTCTATTTATACTGCAGTATTTTTCGATGAAATAATCTACCAGCCAGGGTATATCATCTTTTCTCTCTCTTAATGGAGGTAGATAAAACGGTATAACATGCAAACGATAATGAAGATCTTCCCTGAATTTTCCCTCATCAATCTGTTTTTCTATATCCCTGTTTGTGGTAGCAATAAATCTGACATCCACAGGCACCGGAGCTGTTCCGCCAATCCTGTCAATCTCCCTTTCTTGCAAAACCCTTAAAAGTTTTGACTGAAGCTGATAATCCATCTCGCTGATCTCATCCAGAAGCAAAGTTCCATGATTGGCCAGTTCAAATTTCCCTTTTTTTCTGGAGAATGCACCTGTGAAGGAACCCTTTTCATGGCCGAACAGTTCGCTTTCCAGCAAAGACTCAGGGAGTGCAGCACAATTAATAGCCACAAAGGCTTTATCTTTCCGGGAGCTATAATTGTGGATATACCTGGCAAACAGTTCTTTGCCTGTTCCGGACTCTCCTTGAATAAAAACGGACGCATTGCTGTCTGCTACCTCTTTTGCCAGCTTTAAAATCCTTTTCATTTCCTGATTTTTGGTTATTATTGTAAATTTACCATTCGAAGCTCTCTGATCAGTAGCATTAAAACCATTGGATATGTACGAGGCAATGATTTCCATCATTTTTAGCGTCAGGGGTTTTAACAAAAAATCTTTTGCACCCAGTTTCATCGCCTCCACAGCTTCCTCGACCCGGGCATTAGCTGAAATAAGAATGACCGGCAAAGATGCATGGACTTCTTTTATACGTTTTAAAAGGCCGAACCCATCTGCCTGTGGCAAATTCATGTCAGTGATAACCAGATCATAATGATCCCTGATTATTTCTTCAAAAGCCGTTTGTCCGTTATTAGTCGTTTTAACCTGACAGCCGGATTCAATAAACACTTTGCACATATGATTT
>JAYEFV010000538.1:0-1670 GCA_034658755.1 Thermodesulfobacteriota bacterium
CAGCCTATTCGGATGTACCGTTCTTGAACCTGAAGTGTTCAACAATCTGATCAAGCGCATAGAGCAAGGTGCCATAGCACCTGTCGTTGCGCAATCGTTTGCCTTGGAAGAAATACGCGATGCACAAACCCTGTTTCTGCAAAAGCAGCATGTTGGGAAAATTGTGCTCAGGATATAAAAGCATTAAGCTCTCTTTGATATCTCCAATCTTTTAATAACAAAAAATGCGGAAAGGTTCTTTGGATTATGAGATGAGGGATTATTATAGTGGGTTTTTTCGATAAGGATATATACCGAACCGCTTCATCCTGTTCCAGATGGTCACCCGTGTAACTCCAAGAACCCTGGCTGCTTCTGACTGATTCCCATTTGTTTTTTTTAGAGTCTCTATAAGTTCAATTTTCTTTATTTCTTCCCTATTAAGAGACGGTTGTTTGCCGGTTGCCAGTGATGTTTTCTTATGAATGATGTTTAGCGGAAGGTGGTGTGGCTTGATCATTGTTTCCTGACAGGTGACAAACGCATATTCAAAAGCGCTTTTCAATTCTCTCACATTGCCGGGCCACCAGTAATTCACCAAAGCATCCATTGTATCATTGTTTATTCCCTGTATATTTTTACCACTTTTAAGTTGATTTTTAAGAAAAAAGAATTCAGCTAAAAGGGGGATGTCCTCTATTCTTTCTCTCAAGGGCGGCAGGTTGATGGGGATGACATTAATTCTAAAATAAAAATCATTTCGAATAACGCCTTCATCCACCAGCTTTGTCAAATTCCTGTTGGTTGCTGAAATAATGCGAACATCAACAGGAATGGATTGACTGTCACCCACCCGTTCGATAATTTTGTCTTCAATCACTCGAAGAAGTTTTACCTGGGTAGAAAGGGGTAAATCACCAATTTCATCAAGAAAGATGTTGCCGCCATGGGCCTTTTCAAACCGGCCTTCCCTGTTTTTATATGCACCTGTAAATGCGCCTTTCACATGTCCAAAAAGCTCACTTTCAAGAAGAGATTCCGTCAATGCTGCGCAATTGACCTTAACAAAGGCTCCTTTTTTGCGATCACTAATCTCGTGGATAGCTTTACTAACCAATTCTTTCCCGGTCCCGCTTTTACCATATATAATCACCGGTGCATCCGATTGAGCGGCATTTTCAATCAAATCGAATACCTGGCGCATGGAATGAGAAACACCGATGATTCCATGAAATCCATCTTTTGATCTGAGCTCCCGGCGAAAGGCTGCAATTTGGTTATCTTTTTTAATAATTTCCGTAATATCGGCGATGGTTTCAACCGCCCCTATTACCTTTCCCTTGGCGTCATGAAGAAGAGAGGCATTTTTTACCGCATGCATGAGGGTGCCGTCTTTTTTTACCAGCGTACACCTCCGTCGATCCATGCTTCCGGTATCAAACAATACGCACCACTGGTCACCTTTCTTTTTACGGGCCATTACAAACAAACTACAGTTTAACACATCACACGTTTTTCCGATAAGGTCATCTTTTGAATAGCCGGTAATAATTTCAAAGGCTTTATTAACGGAAACAATGCGACCATGTGTATCCACAATCATGATTCCGTCTTGAATGGTGTTTACGACTGTTTTCCAATATCTGTCCAGCTCCTCTTCGGCCATCAAATTTCCCCTGTTAAAATTTAAT
>JAYEFV010000539.1:0-7246 GCA_034658755.1 Thermodesulfobacteriota bacterium
CACCCAGAGGCCTTACAAAAGGAAAAAGGGCTAACCGCAATTGGCTAACCCTTTGTAAATATTGGTAGGCGGAACAGGGCTTGAACCTGTGACCCTCGGCTTGTAAGGCCGATGCTCTCCCAACTGAGCTACCCGCCCCGAGACCTTACTTGCAGATTTTAGGCGATGCGGTTTTGAAAAAGCCAAACACCGCTAACAATTTAGCAGCATGAAGTCAAGATTAAATTGTTTTGAAAAAATGCCTGGTATCAAATTTGTTTATATTAAAGCTGACCGCTGCTCCAGATCAATTTCTTTTTGCATTATGTCTAAAGGCACGTCGCTTTCTTTAAAAAGAGTGTCCCCTTCATTTAAAACCAGCGAATGAGGCAAAACTTCGTCCATGTGCTCCACCAAAACAATTTCAACCTCTTTTAACACCGTGGTGGGTATATCCTTTAAATCCTTTTCGTTTTCTTTGGGGACAAGAACTTTCTTGATGCCACCTCTGTGAGCAGCCAGAATTTTCTCTTTTATTCCACCGATAGGCAGAACACGACCTCTCAAGGTTATTTCACCGGTCATGGCAATATCATGATAAACGGGTCTTTTCAGAAGGGCCGACACCAGGGATGTACACATTGAAATCCCGGCCGAAGGTCCGTCTTTTGGAATGGCGCCTTCGGGTATATGAATATGAATGTCAAATTTCCGGTAAAATTTTGTATCTATGTCGATACACTCGGCACGTGATCGGACATAGCTTACGGCTGCCTGAGCAGACTCTTTCATCACATCTCCCAGTTTGCCGGTCATAGTCAATTTTCCCCTGCCGGGCATAATCAGGGTTTCAACACAAAGCAATTCTCCACCCACCTGTGTCCAGGCAAGCCCGGTAACAATTCCGACTTGATCGTTTTCCTCTATCTGAAGTTCTTTGAAGCGCGGCGGCCCTAAGTATTTCTGCACGGATTTTGCGGTTACTTGAAAGCCGTTGCTTTCTTTATCCTTTATCACTTTACGGGCGATTTTGCGGCAAATCGAAGAAATTTCGCGCTCAAGGTTTCTAACTCCTGATTCTCGTGTATATCTCCGGATAATTGTAAGAACAGCTTCCTTGGAAAAATGTACATTCTTATCTTTAAGTCCATTCATCTCGATCTGTTTGGATAAAAGAAAGTCTCTGGCGATATAATATTTTTCATATTCGGCATAGCCGGGCAAACGAATAATTTCCATTCTGTCCTGTAAGGGCAGCGGTATCTCAGGCAGCGTATTGGCTGTAGTAATGAAAAGAATGTCCGAAAGATCATAATCTACATCAAGATAATGGTCATTAAAACTGAAATTCTGTTCCGGGTCAAGGACCTCTAAAAGTGCGGCCGAAGGATCACCACGGAAATCCATGCTCATTTTATCAACTTCATCAAGGCAAAATACCGGATTGTTAACACCGACTTTTTTAAGAGACTGAATAATTTTACCGGGCATTGCGCCAATATAGGTGCGCCGATGTCCCCGAATTTCAGCCTCATCCCGAACACCTCCCAGGGAAAGACGTACAAATTTTCTTTCCGTAGCTCTGGCAACAGATTTGGCCAAAGACGTTTTTCCTACACCGGGCGGCCCCACAAAACAAAGTATCGGCCCCCGAATCTTGTTGACCAAAGACTGGACGGCAAGGTATTCAAGAATGCGCTCTTTTGGCTTTTCCAGCCCGTAATGATCTTCTTCCAGTATTTTATCTGCTTTATCAATATCTTTTCGGAATTTGCTCTTTTCAAACCAGGGAAGGCTGATCAACCAATCAATATAGCCTCGAACCACCGTTGCTTCGGCGGACATAGGGGTCATCATCTTAAGTTTTTTGAACTCTTGTCTGACCTTGGCCGCAGCTTCCTTTGACATCCTTTTGCGTTTGATTCGTTTTTCAAGATCGTTCAGCTCGTTTCTATTGTCGTCCTCAGTTCCGATCTCCTTTTTGATGGCCCGCATCTGTTCATTCAAATAATAATTCTTCTGGGTTTTTTCCATCTGTTTCTTGACACGGTTTTTTATCCTCTGATCCATCTTGAAAATATCGATCTCCATCTTTATCAAGCTTAAAAGAAGAGACAACCTCTCTTCCATAACAACCGTTTCCAACAGACGCTGTTTATCATCTATTTTAAAAGAAAAATGGGCCGCCACCGTATCAGCCAACTTTGAAGGATCTGAAATGGCAGAAACAGTTTTTACGAGATCTTTTGAGATGTTTTTGTTTGCTTTAGCATATTCATCGAAACTATCATGAATAGCTCTGATCAGTGCCTCGCCCTCGGCCGGCAATATCTCAGTTTCGGCGATTGGTTGCAGCGCCACCTGCAAAAAGTCCTGGTTCTTGATAAAATGGACAATAGAGGCCCTGGTTTTTCCTTCAATCAGAGCTTTTACCGTGCCGTCCGGCAGCCGAAGAAGCTGCAGTATCTTTGCAATGGTCCCGATCTTGCTGATGTCTTTTTCTGTAGGGTTGTCAATACCCGCCTTTTTTTGAGTGGCAAGAAAAACTCTTTTATCGTTGTTCATTGCATCGGAAAGGGCTTTCACAGATTGTGAACGTCCCACAAAAAGGGGGGCAACCATGTGTGGAAAGACGACTATATCTCTAAGCGGAAGTAGCGGAAGCAGTAACTCCGGCAAATCGGGATCATTATCCTTAAAAAATTTCGGTAAGTTAATCATGGTAATATGTTATACCTCTAATCAGCTGTCTTGAGCTTGTTTTCTGGGTTGCTCGAATAAGAGAATGGGATCCTCTTTATTGATCACTGTATCTTCTCCGATAACACATTCCTTTACATTTTCCATAGAAGGAATGTCATACATAATATCTATCATGGAGCTTTCTATAATGGCGCGAAGACCTCTGGCGCCGGATTTTCTTTTCATTGCCTCTTTGGCAATGGCTGCAAGGGCGCTATCTGTAAATCTTAAGTTCACACCTTCCATTTCCATCAGTTTTGAAAACTGTTTTATAAGGGCATTTTTCGGTTCCTTGAGTATTCTTACCAAAGCAAGCTCATTCAATTCAGAAAGGGTTGCAATAACAGGCAGACGACCCAGAAATTCAGGAATCAAACCGTATTTGATTAGATCCTCGGGCTGAACCATCTTCAGGGTTTCACCGATACTTTTTTCTTCCTGCTTTAAGATTTTGGCGCCAAAGCCCATGATTTTGGAGCCCAAACGCCGCTGAATAACCTGTTCCAGCCCGGTAAAGGTTCCACCACAAATAAAAAGTATGTTAGAGGTGTCAACCTTGACAAAATCCTGCTGTGGATGTTTTCGTCCTCCTTTGGGCGGTACACTGGCGGTGGTTCCTTCTATAATCTTCAATAATGCCTGCTGAACCCCCTCTCCGGAAACATCACGGGTAATGGACGGGTTATCGGATTTGCGTGCAATCTTGTCAATTTCATCAATGTAAACAATACCCCGCCTGGCTTTTTCCACATCGTAATCTGCGTTCTGAAGCAGGGAAAGGATGATATTTTCAACATCTTCACCCACATAGCCGGCCTCGGTCAGGCTGGTAGCGTCAGCAATGGTAAACGGTACATTTAGAAATCGTGCAAGGGTCTGCGCCAGCAATGTCTTTCCACAGCCGGTCGGCCCGATAAGGAGGATATTGCTTTTCTGAATTTCAACCTCACTTGTTCTGATCGAAGAATCAAGACGCTTGTAATGATTATAAACAGCAACCGCAAGAATCTTTTTGGCCGCATCCTGTTCAATCACGTAACCATCGAGCATTGTCTTTATCTCTTTTGGAAAAAGGAGTTGCTCTATACCGTCTATATCTTTTTCTCTTTCCTCTTCAATGATTTCACTGCATAGCTGTATGCATTCATCACAAATATATACCGCGGGACCGGCAATCAGTTTCTGCACCTCTTTCTGGTTTTTTCCACAAAACGAGCAAAAGAGGTTGTCGTTCGCGTCCCCTTTTTTTGACATTTTAATCCTCCACCGTTTCTATTTTATCAAGATCCTCTCTGTTCACTATAACGTGATCGACGATTCCGTATTCTTTGGCCTCTTGACCGGTCATGAAAAAATCGCGGTCCGTATCAGACTGTATATGCGCTAAATCTTTTCCGGTATGCACTACCAAAATGCTATTCAGGGTCTCCTTCATACGAAGGATCTCTTTGGCCTGTATTTCGATATCTGATGCTTGCCCCTGAAATCCCCCCATGGGCTGATGGATCAAAATCCTTGCGTTTGGAAGGGTATAGCGCTTACCTGTTGTACCGGCCGTCAGTAAAAGCGCCCCCATACTGGCTGCTTGTCCGATACATACGGTGGCAATATCCGGTTGTATGTACTGCATGGTATCATATACCGCCAAACCGGCTGTCACCAAGCCACCGGGGGAATTGATGTAAAAATTTATATCCTTGTCAGGATCTTCGGATTCGAGGAACAAAAGTTGCGCGATCAAAAGATTTGCAATCTCATCGTTTATCGCCGTTCCAAGGAAAATTATTCTGTCTTTGAGAAGCCTCGAGTATATATCATAGGCGCGTTCACCCCTGCTGCTCTGCTCTATGACCATGGGTATTAGTGGCACAAATAGTCTCCTTTATCACTTTGTATTTTTTATTCTTACCTAAATTGAGCGATTGTCGAGTTTGCCGGAGATGCAAGGCATGAGACATGCAGCCGTAGTCTGCTACTGCAAATGTCTCATAACGATGCAGATTCGGTAAACTCGGCAAGCCCGAAGGGTTTCAAATGGTGACAATTTTTTGCTTAAATGGATCCACCTATTAAATGAGACCCATTAGCGACTTTAGCAATGTATATTTATTTATAGTTATTATTTTTTTAGAGCCCTGTCACTATTTGAAACGCCCCGTTTTGGTAGTAACAACTTAGCCTTTTGAAACCGTTGGATTTAAATTTCAGATTGTTGCTCTAAGCTGGGTTCTACCTCTTCTATGATACTATTTTTAATAATAAGTTCGATAGCCTGTTTTTCAAGTAGGGTCTGTTTAAAAACCTCAAGATTATCATCATTCTGACTATAATACTTTTTTATTTCTTCAACCGGTTGATTAAAACCTTGGGACATCTCCTCAAAACTATTTTCTAATTCTTCATCTGAAAGGGTCATATTTTCCTGCTTGACAATTTTGTCTAAAATCAAATGCCTTCTTACTTTCTTTTCGGCCAGTTCACGATATTTTTTTAGAAGTATTTCTCTGGACAGCCCCTGATCTTCCAACGACTTGTTATGATAAGACAAAGTCCTCTCAACCTCTTCGACAATCCTTTCCAGCTCATAGTCGACCATTGAATCCGGCAACTCAAATTCGGTCTTAGAGATCAGGCTCTGAAAAATTTGCTCATTCGTCTCCTGCTCTGCTCTCTTGGCGTAGCCCTCATCCAAGTTCTTAGTTATGGCATCTTTCAGGTTGTCTAATGTTTCATACGGCCCAAGATTTTTGGCAAACTCGTCATCAATCTCCGGAAGCACCTCTTCTCTGATCTCATGCAGCTTTACCTGAAAAATTATCTCCAAATCGGCCAGCTTGTTATTAAAATAATCTTCCGGAAATTTTACCTTTATTTCCAGGTTATCACTTGTCTTCATTCCGATTAATTGATCGTCAAATTCCTTTAAAATATGGCCCTCGCCAACTTTCATGGAGTGGTTTTCGGTTTTCTGGGTTTCGGCAAAGGGTTTGCCGTCTTTAAATCCTTGATAATCGATCAGAACAAAATCGTTTTCCCGGACCCCTCGATCTTCTGCTATGGAATATTGTTTTGCCAAATTTTTCTGGAGCATTTTAAGCTGCACGTCCATTTCTTCATCTGAAACATGGTAGAGAAATTTTTTCAGGGTTAAGTTTTTGAAATCGATTTCCTCGATTTCGGGTTTTATCTCAACCGTAGCAGCATATTTATAAGGCCCCTTTTCATCGAGCCCGGGCGGATCAATATCCGGCTTTGCCACAATATCGAGATCGGCTTCCTTGAGCGCCTCGATAAAAGACTCCTGAATGAGTTTGGAAGATACATCATTATGGACATCTTTTTTAAACAACCTTTGCAAAACCGAACGCGGTGCCTTGCCCTTGCGAAAACCTTTTATTTTAGCTGTATTTTTAAGCTGTTTATAAGCATTGTTCAGTTCACGGACAACCGTTTCTTCCGGAATCTCAACATGCATTATCTTTTTAACGCTGCTCACATTCTCTACCGTAACTTTCATAAAAATCCTTTCTAAGAGGTTAACATGGATTAAAAACTGGTGCGAGAGGGGAGACTTGAACTCCCATTCTGTTACCAGAGCTGGATCCTAAGTCCAGTGCGTCTGCCAGTTCCGCCACTCTCGCATATTATTTTTACGTCTATAGAATCGCGAAGCGATTGTATAGCTTGACAATATATTTGAATATATTAAATTTCAACAAAATACAAACCAAAATTATAATATCAAATCCAATGTGTGTCAAGTAAAGCAACAAAAGGGTCTTCTATGTCAGCAGGTTATAATCCATTTTCTATAAAACGTTATTGCCTTTTAATTCTTTTAGGGATCATTCTTATATGCCCCGAAACATTACAAGCAAACCCCAAAAAACCGATCTTTGCAAAACAAAAAAAAACCATTGTGTTAGATCCGGGACATGGAGGACATGATAAAGGGGCTTTGGGGCCTGCAAGAACACTTGAAAAAAATGTGACTCTGGACCTGGCCAGAATGTTGGCGGCAGAATTGGAGAATGCTTACCGAGTCATTCTTACAAGAACCGATGACTATTTTCTAAATATCCCTTCCCGAACATCCACGGCCAACCATGCAAAAGCAGACCTTTTCATCAGCATTCATTCCGGCGGAAGCTTTCTTCATCAGGCAAGCGGCATAACTCTATATTTTTTCAAAGAAATTGCAGAACTGGCTTTAACACCCGACCTCGATCCATCGAAGCCGTTTAAAAGAATTAACAGCCGGTCTCCCTGGTCCAATATTCAAAACGCACATCAAACAACAAGCAAAATTGTTGCCAAATTGTTGCTAAATCGTATCAACGAACAGACAATATTCAAAAAAAATGAGATTCTGGGTGCGCCGCTAATGGTTCTGGAAGGAGCGGATATGCCCGCAGTCTGCCTGGAAATAGGATATATTACCAACCCCGCTGAAGAAAAATCATTACAAGATATCAGCGTATTATCTCATATTGTCCAAGGCATCCGAAACGGCATAGACGATTTT
>JAYEFV010000540.1:0-7228 GCA_034658755.1 Thermodesulfobacteriota bacterium
CATTGCCTTTTATCTTATCTTCTCCGAGCAATTCATCAATCTCGGCCTGCTCATCTCCAAACAATTCATCAGGCTCAATCAGTTCATCTTCGACATCATCCAGCTTTTCAGGCTTTTTCCACCCTTTTGATATATAATCCTTGTCATCAAAAAAAAGCTCTTGAGATTGATCGTTTTCGGAACTGTATAAATTTATAACCGATTCCGATATTTTCTCAGCATATGACCCCGGTGGATACAGATTTGTAGTCCTCAATGTCGAGATAAGGGCCTCCTTACCACTTGTAATTGCAGATTTAATAATCTCACCGTCATATGTCTCTTCACAGGCAAGAGAATAAACGTCTCGTTCATCTAACTCAACAAATTCTCTAATTGTCAGCTCATTTGTATTACCATCTTTCAGAATCAAATATTTTTGTTTCATAGTTTATCACAATGAAGATCCTTATGGTTAAATATTCCCTTGTTATCTTCTATTTCCCTTTGAATAACTTTTCACAACGACATTTATACACCTGATACCCTCTCTATGTTCCATGCGCAAGTGGTTTGCGTTTATATGGCGCATGATAAACGATATTGCAATCCTTGCATATTGAAACGCATTTTTAACTCTTGCTCAATTCTTTCTCTTGACCAATACTAAATTTTATGAGAAATTTTCCGCTATGGATGAATGTGATGAATCTGAATGTTTTTATTAATGCCAGAAAAATACATGGACCTATTTTTCTGTATATCCATCACGTCTTTTTGAAATCCACTTTCTATTGAATATATTACTATTGGAGAGATGTCCGAGCTGGCCGAAGGAGCACGACTGGAAATCGTGTGTGCTGTCAAAAGCGGCACCGAGGGTTCGAATCCCTCTCTCTCCGCCAAAAAAATATCAGGTGTCCGGATTAGGAAGCTTTCTTTATGTCCTATCTTGTACTTGCACGTAAATATCGCCCCCAAACCTTTGGCCAAGTTATAAAACAGGACCATGTAACACGGACGTTAACCAATGCTATTTTGGCCGGTCGCGTGGCCCACGCAATCCTGTTTTCAGGGCCGAGAGGGACCGGGAAAACCACGGTTGCCCGCATATTGGCAAAGGCCATGAACTGTAAGGATGGCCCTGTTCCGGTTCCATGCAATGAGTGCAAATCATGCAGAGAGATTACTGCAGGCAGTGCCGTGGATGTATTTGAAATTGACGGTGCCTCAAATAACAGTGTTGATCAGATCAGGGAACTGCGTGAAAACGTCAAATACATGCCTGCTCACAGCCTTTACAAGATATATATTATTGATGAAGTTCACATGCTCAGCATCGCCGCTTTTAACGCGCTTTTAAAGACCCTTGAAGAACCTCCGCCCCATGTAATGTTTGTTTTTGCCACTACGGAACCTCGAAAGATTCCCATAACGATACTTTCCAGATGCCAGCGACATGATTTCAGACGGATAGATATTGAGTCGATTTCCAAGCATATGGAAGAACTGTGTGCCAAAGAAGGTGTTGAAATTGCCGTTGATAGCTTAGGGTTAATTGCTCGCGAAGCCGGCGGAAGCATGAGAGACGGCTTGAGCCTTCTTGATCATGTGATGTCTTGCTCCCAAGGGGCGATTACACATGAACATGTTCTGGACATACTGGGTGTTATCGACAGAGAAATTATTTTTAATCTATCCGCAGCTATTTTACGCGGACAAATCCCACAAGTTCTCGATATTTTGGATGGAATATACAGCGCCGGCCATGATATGAAAAAGCTGTACGCGGACCTGATGGAACACTTCAGGAATTTATTGCTCGTCAAGATGGTGAAAAAAATAGACAGGCTGGTGGATATCCCGTCACATGAAATAGACCTGATGTTTAACCAGGTGAAAGAAGTTTCCAGGACCTTTTTGAGCCAGATTTTAGATCTGCTCTTTAAAGAGGAAGTTTCCATATTAAATTCAACACAGCCGAGGCTAGCCATTGAAATGGTTTTTATAAGGATGTTTCAAATGCAACCGGCCTTGCCGATTGATATTCTCATAGAAAAGCTTGATAATCTGAGAAAAGACATTTATGAAACCCGGACAGATTTTCGTGATACTGAAAAAGAGTCTGTGTTCAAGGACAAGCCAAAAGGTCCCATAGAAACATCGGGTGAGTCATCGGGTACTGCAGAATCCATAGAGCCTTTTACTTCAGCGCCTCTTGATCCGAATGAAAATATTGACAGGGTCTGGGAAAGACTTCTATCAACTTTTTCAGAAAAATATCCTTCCCTGGCGGCGAATATAAAAAATTCGACTATAAAAAGCCTGTCTGGTCACCGTCTGGAAATCGAAGTAAACGGAAACGATTTTAACATAAATATGGTCCGGCGAAATAAAAACAGCGCCATTATAAAAAAAGTGTGCAGCGACTTTTTCGGCAAAGACATGGAAGTAATTATAGCCGCTAAAAAAATACAAAAGCTTGATAATCAGGACAAAACAGACCGCACAGAACGTTTAAAACAGGAGGCGTTAAGCCACCCTCTTGTTACAGATACTATCGATATTTTCAACGGCAATATTGTTGACGTTAAGATTTTATAGGAGGTGTTCAAATGAAAAGCATGGGAAAGATGATGAAACAGGCCCAGCAGCTTCAATCCAAGATGTTAAAACTACAGGAAGAAATGGCGGACAAAACCGTTGAAACAACTTCCGGTGGAGGTATGGTAAAAGTTGTAGCCAACGGCCGGCAACAGGTATTATCCATTCAGATAGAAAAGGAAGTGGTTGATCCTGATGATGTGGAAATGCTTCAGGATCTTATACTTGCAGCTATAAATGACGCATTAATAAAATCACAGGAAATGGCCACCCAAGAAATGAGCAAACTCACCGGCGGTCTCAATATACCGGGGTTGATGTAGCCACTATGAATCACTATCCACCATCTATTCTGAAATTGATCAAAAGCCTTTCCAAGTTTCCGGGAATAGGAGAAAAAACTGCCGAGAGGCTTGCTATGCATATACTCCGAACACCGCGCAGTGAGGCGGAACAACTTTCAAGCAGTATTGTTGAGGTAAAAGATAAAATAAGATTATGTTCTATCTGTTTTGGGCTAAGCGACACCGATATTTGCAATATATGTAGTGACCGGACAAGAACACCCTCAATTTTATGTGTGGTGGAACAGCCCGCCGATATGGTGGCAATTGAAAAATCGGGTTCTTTTACGGGACTGTATCATATCCTTGAAGGCGTTCTGTCTCCCATGGACGGTATCGGGCCCGATAACATCAGGATCAAAGAACTTATCTCAAGGATATCTCAAGGGGAAATCAAAGAGGTTGTTCTTGCCACAAGTACAAATGTAGAAGGCGAAGCCACTGCAGCCTATATTGCAGAACGTATAGAGAATTACCGGATCAAAGTAACACGAATCGCTTCTGGCGTCCCCATTGGAGGTGATTTAAAATATGTGGACCAGGTTACCCTGAAAAAGGCCATGGAAACCAGGCATGCCGTATAAGGATGTAAAACCGTTAGATATTTTCAAATGCCAGCAATGCGGTGAGTGTTGCAAGGGGTATGGAGGTACATTTGTAACCGAGAAAGAAATTGAAGCCATAATCGGTTATCTTAATATCGATCATAAGAGTTTTATTGATAATTACTGCCAGATGTCGGGGGGAAAACCGGTTCTGGCACAGGGCAGGGACCTATATTGCATATTCTGGAACGGATTATGCGCGATTCATCCGGTCAAACCGCGCATGTGCAAAAATTGGCCTTTTATAAAAAGCATACTAATTGATATAAACAACTGGCACATCATGGCTGCACTATGTCCCGGCATTCGAACAGATTTCCCTGACAGCGTCATCAAAGAATGTGTCCGCAAAGAACTTACAAAAAATCTATAAAAGCTTCAAGTTTTTTACATCTGCCAGTTTTTTACATCTAATAGTTTGTAAACATTATTCCCTGCCCTGTCCGAAATTATCCTGCGGAGAATATTTCTTGTTTCAAGGTCTTTCAGACCTTCAAGTAATGACGCTCTGGTACTGTTCCACATTTCGGAAAGTTTCTTGGTTGAGATCGTCGTATCAGTGTCTGCAAGGCTGCAGCATATCAGGTATACTGAAACCGTCTCCACCGAAAGTCCCAATTGAAAAATCTTCTGGTTCATTGCCGGAGTTTGATTTTGTGAATTCATTTAGCTCCTTGTATTGGTCAGCTGTCATTTTTCATTTGTCGTTTGCTATGGAATGTAAATAAATATAAGTATATCAAAAAAAAAGTCAAATTATCACCCTTAAAAGGCGCGGCTTGTTTTGATAGTCATGGAAGGATAATAATGATTGGAATATTCGATTCGGGAATAGGGGGGTTGACCGTTGTCAGGTCACTTATGAAGCAACTCCCTGACTATGACATCATCTATTTTGGCGATACTGCTCGTACGCCATACGGAAGCAAGAGCCCCGAGACCGTAGTCGGGTATGCTCTCGAAAATACCGAATTCCTTTTAAAGCAGGGTGCAAAATTTGTTGTAATGGCCTGCAATACCGCTTCAAGTGTAGCTTCTGATCGTGTGGCTAAAAACTTTGATATTCCTATATTCGAAGTTATATCTCCGGCATCAGCAAAAGCAGTTAAAAGTTCCAGAAATCTAATCGTCGGGGTTATTGGAACGCGGGCGACGGTTAAAAGCGGCATTTACGAAAAAAAAATCAAGGCAATGAAACCGGCGGCAAAGGTCTATTCAGTTGCCTGTCCTCTTCTGGTTCCTTTGGTAGAAGAGGGATGGCTGAAAAAACCAGAAACTGTGATGATACTCAAAAAATATCTGCATCCTTTAAAAGTAAGGCAAATAGACACGCTTATTCTGGGCTGCACCCATTATCCTCTTTTACTGGATAAAATTCAAAGAAAAATCGGGAAAAGGGTAACCGTCATCGACTCTTCCATTGCTCTTGCAGAAAATGTTAAGGATTTTTTGGATACGCATCCGAAAATTGACAATTTGCTGGGCAAAAAAGGAGAGTTCAGGCTCTTTGTGTCAGACGTGACCAAGCAGTTTGAAAAGACAGCCGAGGCTACGCTTAAAAGAAAGGTTTTGCTTGAGCATATAAAATAAATGGGGTAATAACTATCACATGGAATCTAATAAAAGATTAGAAATACTTCATTCTTATATTAGAAAATTGCCCAGTTTCCCGGCAACTGTCAACAAGGTCATGGAAATCTGCTATGATGCAAACACATCTCCTGCGGATCTGAGCAAGGTAATCAGTCTGGATCCTGTGTTATCCGGAAAGGTTATGCAACTTGTCAACTCCGCCTACTTTGGTTTCGCGCATGAAATTGTCTCTCTGGTAAGGGCAATTATTATGCTGGGTATGAATACAGTGAAAAATCTTGCCCTCGGCCTCGCTGTGATGAGCGCCCTTGGGAGTCGTAAAAATTTTCATGCACTTGACATGGATGCATTCTGGAGACACTCTGTCGGGGTAGGTGTTATTTCAAAGCTGATTGCTAAAAAACGTAACGTAACTCCCAAGAAATTGGAAGGATACTTTATTGCCGGGCTATTGCACGATATTGGCAAGATACCGTTGAATGGAAAATTCTCTGATGAATATCGGCTTGCGATGGAGATTTCAAACAAAGAGCATCAACCTCTCTCCATCTCCGAAAGACAGATTCTGGGAATAGATCATACTCTAGTTGGAAGTCTTATTGCGGAAAACTGGAAGCTGGGGACAGAAATTATAGATACTGTCACCTATCATCATTCCCCGGAAACCTATAAAGGCGAGCAGAAAGATATTCTTTTTACTATAATTCTTGCGAACTATTTTGCAAACAGATCGGGAATCGGTTTCTCCGGAGACCCATCTATGGAAGCAATTTGGCCCCAAGTGTTTCAGCACTTTTCTGATAGCCCGGACACAACTCTTGATTATTTGCATGATCTTACTGATGAAGTAACTCAAGAAATAGAAAAAGCCCAAATATTTTTGAAAGTTGCGCGATAAGGAGAATACCATGAAAGTTCGTTTCTGGGGGGTTCGCGGCTCCATTGCATGCCCTGGAATAGAAACAGTAGAATTTGGGGGTAACACCTCATGCTTAGAACTCCGGTTTGGCAAAAAAAACAGGCTCATTATCATTGATGCCGGAACCGGCATCCGTGCACTGGGAAACCACCTAATGCAAAATGATCTCCCAAAAGGTCCGATTAAAACCGAGATATTCATAACCCATACCCATTGGGATCACATCATCGGCTTTCCCTTTTTCCAACCTATCTATATTGAGGGTACAAAATTGAAGGTGTATGGACCGATAACATTTGAGGAAGACACCATTAAAAATATTATGGGCGACCTGCTTCGATACCGTTACTTTCCGGTATTGCACGGTGAACTTACAGCGGATATCGATTACTTCCAGCTCGGTGAATGCGAGATGGATCTTGGTGACGGGATTGCTCTGAAAACAAAATACTTAAACCATCCGCTTCTTTGTCTGGGGTACCGCTTTGAGTTCAAAGGCAAGGTCCTCTGCACCGCCTTTGACACAGAGCCATTTAGAAACGTCTTCTCCACAGACCCAAACGCCCCGGATTATGATCCGGTTGCAAGTGAGAAAGGAGAAGAAGCCGTCAGAGAAGAAAACCAAAAGCTGCTGGATTTTTTTCACGGTGCAGATATTCTTATCCATGATTGTCAGTACACCAAAAAAGAGTACTTTGCATCAAAAATAGGATGGGGCCATTCTTATTTTGAACATGCAATCAATTCCGCCCTTGAGGCCGGAGTAAAAAAAATCGTTCTTTTTCACCATGACCCTCCACGAACAGATCAGGAACTATTTGCACTTGAAAAACGTTACCATGAACGTATGGCGAATCAATCTGCACTTGAAATCGTGGTGGCAAGAGAAGGAATGGAGATTCTACTTTGACATCCCCAATTAGGGCCTCGGAAAATAATAAATCACCCCAAGATTACACCGGATTTTGGTTCGAATTCGAGGCGCACCAACGGGTGCATACTTTACGTATTCACGGGTTGGTGCAACAAAGAATTCGAGCCAAAAAACAAGTAAGATGGTGTTATTTATATTTTCCGAGGCCTTGAGCAAAAACGCACAATGGGAAGTTGCCGGCAATCTGTTATCCATTAACAGAATGTTTTAAGCCAAATTTTCAGCCGGCACAGCAATTAAAGTAACCATG
>JAYEFV010000541.1:0-7206 GCA_034658755.1 Thermodesulfobacteriota bacterium
CCAGGCTTGCGGGGAGTGCATTCTGGCGCGTACCGGAGGAATCTGTCCTGTCTCCCGGTGTGCAAAGCGCCTTCTTAACGGCCCTTGTGGCGGGGCAACAAAGGGGAAGTGTGAAATTAATAAGGAATTGGACTGTGCCTGGCAATTGATTATCGATAGGCTCAAGGCACTGGGTAAAATGGATGACTATGAAAAAATTACCCCTATAAAAGACTGGTCAACTGAAAGGGCCGGAGGGCCCAGAAAAGTTGTCAGGGAGGATGTGCAGCAATGAAAGTAAAGACGCCGAGTAAACTTGAAAAGATTCTTGCCGCCGGTCATATGGCCGTTACCTCTGAGTGCGGTCCCCCCAGGGGAAGCGATCCGGAGCCCATTATCGAAAAAGCCAATATGATCAAGGATCATGTGGATGCAATCAATATCACCGACAACCAGACGTCGGTAACACGCCTGTGCAGCCTTGCAGCCTGTATTCGCCTTAAACTCATGGGTCTGGAACCGGTGCTGCAAATGGTGACGCGCGATCGGAATCGTATCGGCCTTCAAAGTGACATTCTAGGGGCGGCTTCCTTTGACATACATAATATTCTCTGTCTTTCCGGTGATCATCAAAGCTTCGGGGACTGCGCTCAAGGTCAGAATGTTCATGATATTGACTCCATGCAATTGATTCAGACCGTCAGGTACATGCGGGATGAAGGTAAGTTCTTAGGTGGGGATGATATCAAGCGTCCTCCAAGGATGTTTGTGGGGGCGGCAGCAAATCCCTTTGCCGACCCGTTTGAGATTCGTGTTCCCCGGCTGGCAAAAAAGGTTGCGGCAGGGGTAGAGTTCATTCAAACCCAGTGCATATACAACCTCGAAAAGTTCGAACAATGGATGAAGATGGTCTGTGACCGCGGACTCCATGAAAAGGTTAATATACTTGCCGGCTTGACACCGATGAAGAATGTTGGTATGGCTCGCTATATGAAAAACCGCGTTCCCGGCATGGATGTGCCTGACGAAGTGATTAAGCGTCTGGCCGACACTCCAAAGGAAAAACAGGGTGAAGAGGGTATTAAAATTTGTATTGAATCTATTCAAAGACTCAAGGAAGTGGAAGGGGTGCGAGGTTTTCATGTTATGGCCATTGAATGGGAAGAAATGGTTCCCGAGATTGTGGAAAAATCCGGCCTATATCCCAGGCCGATCGTAGAATGATTCCATACTCAATAACTGCTAAAAAAAATTAAAAAAATCCGGAATCACAGCAAAGGAGGTACATTATGGGTGAAAAAAAAAGAATTCTTGTGGTGGATGATGAGCCTGATTTCTGCTCTATTGTCCAAGGCCAATTGGAAAAAGAGGGCTTCGAAGTCGAGATAGCATACAACGGCATTGAAGGTCTGGAAAAAGTACATGCCAATCCGCCGGATGCCATTGTTTTGGATGTTATGATGCCTGAAATGGACGGATACGAGGTATGCAGGAAGCTAAAAGCAGATGAAAAATATGAAGACATTCCTATAATTCTGTTGACCGCCGTTGCCTCCCATGTGACATCAACCCGCTATTCCCACCAGGACGGTATGAGTACCGAAGCTGACGACTATATCGCAAAACCGGCTTCAGCAGAGGAAATTATGGAAAGTATCAAAAGACTTCTCGAAGACTAAGAAATCAGGGCCTACAAAAAGCCTGTGATTGACGATTTAAAGGAGGGAATAATGTCACCTCAGATTATTGAGATAAAAGGGAGCAAAAAAAGCATTTTTCTGGATAAGGTAAAGGAGCTTCTCCCGGAAGGAGGAAATCTCAATCTTTGCCTGACCTGCGGCGCCTGCTCTTCAGGGTGCCCTGCCACGGGTTTGGAGAATTTGGATCCCAGGAAGTTTCTGCGCATGGCGGCGCTGGGTATGGATGAAGAAATCACAAGCACACCCTGGATCTGGATGTGCACCGGTTGTCAGCGGTGTATTTATGTCTGTCCCATGAAAATCGATATTCCACAGCTTGTCTATCAAGCCAGGGCAGCCTGGCCCAGGGAAGAGCGTCCCAAGGGGATCTTAGGATCATGCGACATGGCATTGAGAAATGACAGTTGCAGTGCCATGGGGACGTCTCCGGATGACTTTATCTTCGTTGTCGAAGACGTTCTTGAAGAGTATCAGGAGGCGCAGCCGGAATTTAAAGATATGCAGGCGCCAATCGACAAGCAAGGGGCTGAGTTCTTTTTGAACCAGAATTCCCGAGAGCCGGTGACCGAACCGGACGAAATGGTACCACTTTGGAAGATTCTTCACGCGGTAGGGGCAGACTGGACATACGGGAGCAAAGGCTGGGGCGGAGAAAATTACTGTATGTTTCTGGCCGACGACAAAGCCTGGGAACACATTACCCGGACCGCAGCCAAACAGGCTGACGACCTGGGGTGTAAGACCTTTCTCAATACGGAGTGAGGGCATGTAACCTTCTCAGTCCTGGCAGGACTGAAAAAATTCAATATCGAGCATAATTGTGAGATTAAAAACATTTACGAATATTATGCAAAATGGATCCGTGAAGGAAAACTCAAGGTCAATTCAGAATGGAATAAAGATTTAAAGATCACGTTTACGGTTCAGGATCCGTGCCAGATCGTGCGTAAAAGTTTTGGTGATCCAATTGCAGAAGATTTGAGATTTATCGTTAAATCGGTAGTGGGAGAAGAGAATTTTATTGATATGACTCCTAACATGTCGAATAACTATTGCTGCGGCGGCGGGGGCGGTTTTCTCCAGTCAGGATATCCGGATGAACGTCGTGCTTACGGCAAGCTCAAAGCAGACCAGATTCTGGCTACCAAAGCGGATTACTGTATTGCTCCGTGCCACAACTGTCATGCCCAGATTCATGATTTGTCAGATCAGCGCGACCATGCATGGGGTACGGTACACCTGTGGACGTTGATATGTCTTTCCCTGGGAATTTTAGGGCCAAACGAAAGAGAATACCTTGGAGACGATCTCAAGGAAGTTTTGGTTTTTCATCCGGAGACCGCGATGTAATATCTTGAGCGATTTATTTCCTTAACAATAGAATGGTTAAATTTTGGTTGACTTTTTCCATGTTAATTTCTCTCCACTGATAAATCGAACCGTTTTTTATTAACTTTCTGATGCAGGTTTATTGTATATTAGGCGATGAACGCGTAATTCGCTCAAAATCTCCCATCATATTTTCGGCGGTAATGAGGCGGCTTGGAATAAAAGCGGCATATGTGCCGTTTAAAATTTCTCCTGACCAGATCGCTCAGGCTTTGCAAAGCATTAAAGTCCTGAACATCTCCGGCGCGAATGTTTCGATTCCTTATAAAGAAGAAGTCATACCCTATTTAGATGTCCTTTCAGAGGGAGCAGATATTATCGGCGCAGTTAACACAATCGTGCGTAATGGTGATTTATTTAAAGGTTACAACACCAACGCCATCGGTTTCATGGACGCCTTAAATGACGCGCGGTTTGATGTGGAAGGCAAATCCGCTCTTATTTTCGGTACAGGCGGAGCAGCCAGGGCAATTGTATTTATTTTAAACTGGCTGCGAACAACCTCTGTTTTCGTAGCCGGCCGAAATCCAGAAAAAACCGGTCAGCTTGCAGATCGTTTTGGCGGAGAAGCAATACCGCTTGATTCTCTTGAGGACCGAACTCTTACCGCAAACGTAGTGGTTAATGCCACCTCTGTTTCAAGTCCTGATGAGTCGCCGGAGATGGCTGTATTGCTTGAAAAATTCAAGGTAAAGGATTGCGAATTAGTGCTTGATCTTAACTATGACCGAAGTAAGAATTTCTGGCAGGATATGGCCCGGCGCAACGGCGCACGGTTTATTGATGGTTTATCTACGCTTGCATATCAATCAAGACGCACCTTGGCCCTCTGGACCCGCATTCAGGCACCCCCGGAGGAATTCCTGAAAGCGATTGATGAAACTTTGTGAAGTTAGATCACTTCAACCGCACCAGGGTGGGTTTAAGTCACTGTTATCCTGAATGGATGTTCCGTGCCGGCTTGTCCGGGCTAGGCTTTTGTCGGAAGAAGAACAGTGAATTCTGTTCCCTTGCCGGGAACGCTCTCCACATTAATAAGGGCGCCCATTGAATCTATAAGTCCCTTTACGATGGGCAGCCCAAGGCCGGTGCCTGTAATATACCTCGTCTTTTCGTCTTTGACCCTGTAAAATCTTTCAAAAATCTTATCCAGATATTTATCTTCTATACCAAATCCGTTATCCTTAATTTTTACACGCACGTTGATTCCGGCCATATCAACTTCCACTTCAATTTTTCCGCCTTCCTGAGTGTAATTAATGGCATTGGTGATAAGGTTCCCGAAAATACTTTCCAGAGCAATGGGATCGGCAAAGAGTTCAGGAAGCGGATCTTTTGGAAGTTCAATCGTAAGGAACTGGTTTTTTTTCTCTGCCTGGGCTCTTAAAAAATCTACTATATTTTCCAGAAGCTCTCCGAGCCTAACCACTTGAGACTCATGACAAATAATCCCTTCCTCGATACGGGAAAGATCGAGCAGATCTCCGATCAGAGTAATCAATCCTTTTGTCTTTTCCCTGGCACGGTCAAGTATATGCTGGTCCTGCGCAGATTCTTCACCGACCATATCTTTGATTACCAGGGCAAGCTGCTCGTGAATGGTTGAAAGCGGTGATCGCAGTTCATGGGAAACCTTTGCCACGAATTCCGATTTAAGCTGATCCAAAAGCCTCATGGCAGTGATATTCACAACATTTAGAACTGCTCCAAGGCACTCCTTTCTCTCTCCCAAGACCGGCTGCCCGGTTGCCATAAGATATTTTTCATCTGAAAGAGAAAACTCATAATCAGGAATATCATCGTAGTCCACATGTTTTCCCTGCGAGATTTCCGTTACAAGATTACAAAGTTCTTTATCCGGCACATAGTCTTCTATGGGGTTGCCCGTTTTCAGACCGGGATCAAGACTGAGAAGCTTTCTAAAGGCCGGATTCATCAGAACCACCTGGCCCTGTGAATTTGTTACAACCACACCGCTCGGAAAAGATTCTAAAATAGTATGTATGCGGCTTTTCTCTAAATCCAGATCAGACAGTGTCCTTCTTCTTTCCTCCTCCAGCTTTTCAGCCTCCCGTCTGAGACTAATCTTTTCCCAGGCGCGATTAACTACAATACGTAATTGCTCCGGCTCAAAGGGTTTGGAAATAAAATCATAGGCCCCCAGTTTCATGGCCTCAATGGCTGTTTCTATCGTGGCATATCCTGTGATCACGATGACCTGAATTGCCTCGTCCAGCACACGAATGTGTTTGAGAACCTCCAGTCCGTCCATTCCCGGCATCTTTAAATCCAGAAGCACAATGGAAGCTTTCTCCTTTTCCAGGACAGCCAACCCCTCATCCCCGCGAGATGCCTTCAAAACCTGGAAACCGATTCGGGTAAGGATTCGTTCGGATGCATCCCGGATATCCTGTTCATCGTCCACAACCAATATTATGGCGTCAGATTTTATCTCCACTTTCTTCTCCTTGGTTTTCCTTATCCGCAATGGGAAATTCAATAATAAATGTCGTTCCTTGTCCCGACTTGTTTTTTGCCATGATATTTCCGCCGTGATTTTTCACGATACTGTAAGCCAGACTGAGACCCAGGCCGGTCCCTTTTCCCTCTTCTTTGGTGGTGAAAAATTGCTCAAAAATACGGGGAAGAATATCCTCGGGTATTCCAGGACCTGTATCGGATATTTCTATGCAAATCCGGTTGCCATCCGGCATAAGGCTGCTTTTTACCGTGAGTCTCCCCTTTTCCTTCATGGCCTGGGCGGCATTGAGAATGATGTTCATAAACAAATGATTAAGCTGCTGGATATCAGACTGAACATGGGGGAGTGAATCGTCCAGATCTTTTACTATTTCTATATTATGGAACAGGGTCTGGCTTTCGAGAAGAAACAGGGTCCGGGAAAGCGCCTGGTTGACGTCATGAGGTCGCATTAAATGTCGGGTCTGTCGCGTGAATTCCAGCAGTTCCTTCACCGTATCACGGCATCTTTGGGCGTCTTTCAGGATGCGGTGCAAATCTTCTTTGGCCCCCTCCTCCAGGTCATATTCTTCCTGCATAAGCTTGGCAAACAGAGTAATTCCTCCCAGGGGGTTGTTTAACTGGTGGGCGACTCCTGCGGCCAGTTTTCCAAGAGAAGACATCTTTTCCGCCTGCAGGAGCTGAATCTGGGTATTTTCCAACTCATTTTTTATTCGAAACTCCTCGCGCATATCACGAAAGAAACCGATGGTCGCTATTTTTTGCCCTTTTTCATAAATTTTGGATGCATTCAGTTTGATGGGAATGGTTTCACCGTTTTTAGCTATAACGTCTGTATGATATAATTTAAGTTTTCCCTTGCCGCCGTATTCTCCACTTCTAAGCTTTCGCATAACCTCAAACGCTTGGTTGCCGGGGTAAATATCTCGAACATTGAGCGTATTGAGCGCTTCATCTTCAGTGTAGCCGAAAACCTCAACTGCTGCATCGTTAAAGATGAGAATCTTTCCTTTCATATCAGCAGCAATTACACAGTCTACAGAGCTTTGAATGAGATTTCGTAATAAGGCATTGGAACGCTGAAGATTCTCTTCAAGCCCTCCTCTGGTGGGGAGATCAAAATCCATGCTTACAAAGGCTTCAATGTCATTTCCGGAAAAGATTGGATACGCAAAATAACAGGGCATTTCATCCAGATCTAAAGAGTTTACCGATTGAGGCGTTAAAGCGGGTTTTTTTTTCTCAAAAGCCATCTTTACCGAACAATTTTTGCAGGGTGAAGAACGATCGTGGAATACTTTGTAGCAGTGTTGCCCGATGATTTCAGATTCCTTTATCCCATTAAGCGGTGAGCTTAAAGCCAAAATTTTGTATTCCGGCGAAATCACCGTAAACTTTCTTTTGAAAGCGCCAATGCCCTTGAGTAAATATTCCTTTTCTATATCTTTATGCATATCAGGTTCCATATCAGCACATTTAAAAATTCCATGGGCTTGTGCCGGATGGTTTGAAAATTATCCGGGTTGGACAGGTAAATTGCCGAGTTAAGTTTGACGGTCTCGTAAAAAGTCCCAAAACCGTCATGCCGGACTTGATCCGGCATCCAGAAATAATTGAATTTACTGGATTCCGGCTTTCGCCGGAATGACGACAAAAG
>JAYEFV010000542.1:0-1656 GCA_034658755.1 Thermodesulfobacteriota bacterium
TTGCCCCTCCCGGCCCAAAGACCAGTTTCAAAGAAAAATTCAGATCCTTTGCCGGTGTGGTTGAAACTTTGATACTGTTTGCACTGGTCATGGGAGGGATTTTTTTCGGCATTTTTACACCAACCGAGGCGGCTGCCACAGGTGCTTTCTTGACCATCCTGATCGCGCTTTTCAGAAAGCAACTCACATGGCATGGATTTGTTCAATCTCTGGCAGATACCACCAAAATAAGCTGTATGATAATGGTAATCGTAACCGGAGCCGTAATATTCGGCCATTTTATGGCCATTACCAGGCTGCCTTATGAACTGGCCGAATGGGTGAGTTCTCTTCCACTCCCTCCCCATGCCGTTATGGGGCTTATAATTCTGGTTTATCTTTTCGGGGGCTGTTTTATGGACGCGCTGGCCATGATTATGCTGACCATCCCCATATTTTTTCCGGTGGTTCAGACTCTTGGGTTTGATCCGATCTGGTTTGGAGTGGTAATTGTATTAGTTACCGAGATGGGTGTAATCACGCCGCCCGTAGGGGTCAATGTTTATGTGGTTTATGGTGTTGCCAAAGATGTTCCACTGGAAAATATCTTCAGGGGGGTTTTCCCCATGCTTTTGGCCTTGCTTCTCTGCAATGTGATCCTTCTTCTATTTCCCCAGATCGCTCTGTTTCTGCCAAGCCTTATGCATTAAATGGAAAAAGGGACCATCATAAGGCCGGCGGTTTCATCAAGTCCGAGCATGATGTTCATATTCTGAACCGCCTGTCCTGCTGCGCCTTTTACCAGGTTATCGATGGCGGAAATCAGGATAAGGCGATTATTACGCTCATCCAGTTTAAAACCCAGATCGCAATAATTGGTTCCCCGAACATGCAATACATCCGGCAGCCGGCTGTCAGGACATATTCTGATAAAAGGACAGCCGGAATAAAAAGAGGACAAACAGTTTTGAATCTCTTCGGGGTTTATCTTCTTAACCGGGTTGGCATATATTGTCGTTAGTATCCCACGGGTCATGGGAACAAGATGTGGAACAAAACTAATCTTCACCGGAGTTCCTGCTTCCCGGCTCAGTACTTCTTCCATCTCCGGATTATGTCTGTGCTCTGCAACCTTGTAAGCCTTGAATGACTCGTTGACCTCGCAAAAATGTGTTGTCAGCGACACCCCTCGACCGGCACCGCTGACCCCTGATTTTGAATCCGCAATAATGTTGTTGATATCTATTAATTTGCTCTTCAATAACGGCACCAGGGGTAAAAGCACACCGGTGGGATAACATCCGGGGGAACCGATCAGAACCGCATTTTTTATGGTGTCAAAATAGATTTCACAAAGTCCGTAAACCGATTTTTCAAGTAAATCCCCGGCAGTATGGGGTTGGTAAAAAGACTCATATGTAGCCACATCCTTGAATCTGAAATCAGCGGAAAGGTCGATGACCTTCTTGCCTCGTATAATAAGTTCTGGCACAAACTTCATGGGAAGCCTGTGGGGAAGTGCCGTAAATACAACATCAGCCTTGTCACAAACCGTATCCACAGACAGTTCTTCGCAAATAAGATTGACAACTCCTCTCATTGACGGATAGATCGTGTCAAACTTCACGCCGGCGTACTGGCGGGAAGTTATGACCGTCAGCTCTATATCGGAATGAC
>JAYEFV010000543.1:0-7194 GCA_034658755.1 Thermodesulfobacteriota bacterium
TCGGAAGTGGCACGGGAAGAGTTCCCTGACCATGATCTTACCGTACGAGGCGCGGTGTCCATTGGCAGACGGCTGATGGACCCCCTGGCGGAACTGGTAAAAATAGATCCCAAGTCAATCGGCGTGGGCCAGTACCAGCATGATGTGGATTCGTCTTCGTTGAAAGGAGCTCTGGATGATGTTGTTATTAGCTGTGTTAATGGTGTCGGCGTTGACGTCAACCGGGCCAGCATACAGCTTTTTACCTATGTTTCGGGTCTTGGCCCCGGGCTTGCAAAAAATATTGTGCAATACAGGGATGAAAACGGTGCATTTGCTTCCAGAGATGATTTAAGAAATGTCCCCCGTCTCGGGCCCAAGGCCTTCGAACAATCAAGCGGGTTTTTAAGGATAAAGAACGGCGCCAACCCGTTGGATGCAAGCGCTGTACACCCGGAAAGCTATGGGATTGTATTTTCCATGGCCCACGATCTGGGATGCACGGTTTCCGATCTGATGAATGATGCACAACTTCGGTGTGAAATTGACATTTCAAAATATGTGACGGACCGTGTGGGTATTCCAACCCTGAAAGATATCATGGAAGAGCTGGCAAAACCCGGGCGTGATCCCCGGGATGAATTTGAATCCTTTGCCTTTGCAAGCGACATCGAGAAAATTGAGGATCTGGAATCCGGCCAGAAGCTGCCTGGAATTGTGACCAATGTTACCGCCTTCGGGGCATTTGTAGATATCGGGGTTCACCAGGACGGTCTTGTTCATATTAGCGAATTGTCGGACAGGTTTGTCAAAGACCCCGCCCAAGTCGTAAAGGTTCACCAAAAGGTCATGGTCACCGTACTTGATGTTGACCTGGAAAGAAACCGGATCAGACTCTCCATGAAATCCAATCCCGGTGAAAAGCCGAAAATTCGCAGTAAACAACAAAGGACAAAACCGGAGAGTCGGATCAGGGAAAAGAAAGTCAAGACAAAAAATACCCCGTTTAACAACCCCTTTGCGGAAATTTTTAAAAGCACGTCGTAACGGTTGGAAACTCTGTGACGAACTCGAGTGATGAAAAATCCGGAATGGAAAAATAAATTTTGAATGATGTTGAGACAACTCAGGTTGGCAAAGGCAATACCATCGGCAGTGAGACTTTTCGTACCCAGCTCAGGCCGCTCCTGCTCATCGCATCCATATTTTTGTTAAACTTTACCGCCCGAATCATTGCAGCTCCATTACTGCCTACCATTGAAAAAGATCTGGGATTCAGTCATGGGGATTCGGGTTCTCTTTTTCTGTTCCTTTCCATCGGGTATTTCATATCCCTTCTGGGGTCCGGGCACATATCTTCTCGTATTACCCATAGAAAAACCATCGCTGTTTCTGCGATCGCCGTGGGTACGGCACTTTCATTGATTTCTTTTAGCAAAAGTCTTTTTGCCATGCGATGTTGCGTATTTGTGCTTGGAATATCCGCAGGCATATATCTTCCATCAGGGATTACAACCGTTACATCTCTGGTTAAACCCAGGCACTGGGGTAAAGCAGTGGCGATTCATGAACTTGCCCCAAATTTAAGTTTTATTTTGACACCGTTATTGGCCGAGATACTTCTTCACTGGTTTATCTGGCGTAATATTTTATTTTTTGTTGGAATGGTTTCGGTTATTATGGGAATTGCATTTTCCCAATTGGGTAAAGGGGGGAATTTTTTAGGAGAAGCGCCTAATTTTTCGTCTATTAAGAAAATTCTTGAGATCCCCGCTTTCTGGATCTTGATTGTTCTATTCAGTTTGGCCATTACAAGTACACTGGGAATTTATAATATGCTCCCGTTATATCTGGTAACCGAACATGGCATGAGTCAAGATTGGGCGAACAGTCTGGTAGGAACTTCCCGCATTTCCACGTTAGGGATGGCGTTTTTAGGAGGATGGGCAACCGATCGGTTCGGTCCGAAACCCATTATGATTGGAGTATTTTTTGTTACCGGCATTCTTACATTGCTGATAGGGATGGTTCCGACACACTGGATTGCAGCGGTAGTATTTCTTCAACCCGTGTTGGCGGTATGCTTCTATCCCGCAGGCTTTGCGGCATTGTCAACAATAAGCACACCGGAAAACAGAAATATGGCCATATCGTTAACCATACCCATAGCTTTTGTTTTAGGGGGTGGCACTGTACCTGCTCTGATTGGGATTATGGCGGATAAGGGTTATTTTTCCTGGGGCATCAGTCTTTCCGGGGTGCTGATCATGGCGGGGTTCTTTTTTTTATTTTTGCTTAAATTGTCAGACAACAGGTAAGAGCCTCGGAAAAAATAAATCACCCCATCCGGCACAATCTTGAAGGATTCATTATTTTCCGAGGCCCGAAAAGGAACAGCAAATGAAAATTATAGATTCAAAGAAACTTACGAACCTCAAATGGTTAAACCTGTTCAATGTGTCCTATGTTGATAAAAATGGTGACCATAAGATTTGGCAGGTCGCTTCCAGAGCAAAAAATCCCAAATGTGTTACCAAGGATTTTGCCCAGCCGGATGCGGTGGTCATGGTTCCGTTTCATAAATCTAAAAAAAAGATGGTCATTACCAAAGAATACCGGGCCCCGTTGGCGGATTATGAATACGGTTTCCCGGCGGGACTTATTGACGAAGGGGAAACGGTACAGGAAGCAGCTCGTCGTGAATTAAAAGAGGAAACCGGTTTAGAGATCACCCGTTTCATAAAAATCGGCCCTTCGATATATTCATCCGCAGGAATGACCGATGAATCCATTTCCATGGTATATATTGAATGTGATGGAGACCCCTCAAATAACGACAATGAAGGATCTGAGGATATCGAAGTTATTTTTGTTTCCCGGGAGGAAGCTTCACAGTTATGTAACGATGCATCTTTAAAATTCGATGCCAAAGCATGGATCGTTCTTATTAATTTTGCCGAGCTTGGTCGTATTTGAACCTATTTATAATTTTGTCTCACAATTTGAAACGCTAAATTTTGAAGATTGACTTTGAAGAACGTTTATGGTTTTAAACTCTATTATATCATTCATATCCAATTGAGAGGTTTTCATGTATGAACCAGGCGCCTTCTTGATTTCTTCCGCCGCCCTTACGAGCATATTCAGTTTCTTTTTCGGGGGTTATTTTCGGGAGAGGGAACGGGCATACAGGTTATGGTTGAAGTTTGTGGCGTACGGCAAAGAGATGCCATCGGAAAATGAAAAAATTGGTATATGTTCCGAGTTAGAATCCAGGGATCGAATGTTCTATCAGGCTAAGGGGCTTCTTGGAATTCTTTTATTGACGATTGGACTGGCGTACCTGGTTTTTCAGATCTATTCCTTTTGCCACATTCTTAAGTCCTCATCCCTTTATCAACCTGGAGCCTTCACTGAGTATGTATGGTTCAATACAATTATCGGTTTTATCGTAATGATAAATTGCCTGGAGCTGCTTTATATCCGGGTTGCCGTAGACAGAACCGAGAAATTTCCATTTTTTAGAATTCGGCCTCGGGTCACAGGCCAGGAAAGATTGTCCAAGATCTGGATGCTCCTCGGGTGTTCCAAACTTAAAACGCCGGAATACGCTAAAAATAAAATTCCCCGAAAATTTTATGACAACCAGGAATATTATTCCAAAGAAAAGGATAGGGTTTGAAGCTTGATTAAAAAATTAGGCGGTGGATTTTGGTTATCAAAACCGGTTGACTTCATATAAGATGTTATGTATTGGTAAGGCACCAAAATTACAGGTTAGCGTATAAATAATTCCATTTTTATTAACAAAACTCTTGGAGAGGAGAAAATCAATGAAAAAAAACGGCCTTATTTTATCACTTGCATTCTTACTGACACTTGCTTTTGCAGTCGCTGGAACAGCAGGCACTGTTATGGATCGTATACAGAAAAAAGGAGAACTGGTTGTAGGCATCACCGGAAGTCAACCTCCTTTGAATGCTACAACCAAAGACGGTAAAATCATCGGTCTCGATGCCGATATTGCAACAATGATCGCAAAAAATATGAAAGTAAAAATAAAATTTGCTCCTATGCCATTTGATAAATTGCTTCCGGCTCTTGAAGCCGGCCAGGTGGACATGATTATCTCCGGGATGACCATGACCCCGGAACGCAATTTGAAAGTGGCCTATGTTGGGCCTTATTATATTTCAGGCAAGGGTGTTCTGACCAAGGGAGAGAATGTTGCCTCCTTGCAGGATTCCAGCGGCCTGAATAAGCCGGGATTTAAAGTGGCCGCACTAAAGAACTCAACCAGTCAAATGTTTGTCGAAAAGGGCATTCCTAAGGCCGCTTTGGTAACCACCGAGTCTTATAAAAAGGCGATTGACTTGCTTTTTCAAAACAAGATCGATGCCCTGATTGCCGACTATCCTTTTTGCGCTTTTTCAGCTTTTCGTTACCGTGATAAAGGACTGATCGCCGGAAAGGCGCGTCTTACATTTGAGCCATTGGGGATTGCCATGCCAGAAGATACCCTGTTGATCAACTGGGTAGAAAATTTTATGGGCGTGCTTGAAGGTAGCGGCAAACTGAAAGGGCTGAGCAAGCGTTGGTTTCAGGACGGTTCCTGGATTAAAGAGCTTCCACAATAGATGATCTAAGATAAAAAAATCAAAGGCAGAGCCGGCTGTGGCGCTGCCTTTTTCGTTCTGAATCATCAATCGACTTCATGGAAGCGATCGGTTTCCCACCCCTTTCAATAATATAATGAAGACCCTTAATATAATGAAGACCCTTGAATTTTATTGTATTTAATACTTCAGAGAAATTCCTTACAGCCCGGGTGCCAGATATGTGCTTTTCCATATCTTGATGGTCTCGTAAAAAGTCCTAAAACCGTCATGCCGGACTTGATCCGGCATCCAGAACCTATTGAATTTACTGGATTACGGCTGGCCGTCATCCCGGACCCCGATCCTGGACGGAATGACAAAAAAGGGTGTTTTTCGACTTTTTACGAAACCGTCTTATTTAAAAAAATATTATTTTAGAGGATGTCATGGAAAAGACCGGCCTTGATGCTATGTCCGGCGGCGTTGCACTGGCCTGGGCCACCGAGGCTGCCGAACAGGATGTGGACGGGGTGGTTGATTTTCTTATTGAGGATGAAGCCGGCCGGGCAATAAACATGAAACGATAACAAGTTGTAAAGACAGAGAACGGTGCAGATACATGAGATATCTGTCTGCAGCCGCCGGGGGCTGGAAATTAAAGCTGATCCCTAATTCCTGACACCTGACACCTGACATCTGACACCTGCTTTTATACGTGGAGAACGCTATGAGTCAAGTAAAAAAAACATCGAACGGCAAGAAAGGCAAAGTCAATGAAAACGTGGATATTAACAAACTCAAACGTGCCTTTGCCTATAATCTTTTTTACGAACAGGGCAAAACCACACGGAGCGCTACCCTGAACGACTACTACCTGGCGGTTGCCCACACGGTGCGTGACCGGATGCAGCATCTTTTTGTCAACTCCATTGAGGCCCTGCTGGAAAAGGAGAGCAAAATTGTCTGCTACCTGTCCGCCGAATTTCTGATGGGCCCGCATCTGGGGAACAATCTTATCAATTTGGGGCTGTATGATGATGTGGCCCAGGCAGCCGAAGAGACCGGTCTAGATCTTCAGGCAATACTAAAACACGAGGAGGAACCGGGCCTGGGCAATGGCGGGCTTGGCCGCCTGGCCGCCTGCTACCTCGATTCCCTGGCCAGCCTGCAGATTCCGGCAATTGGCTACGGCCTCCGCTACGAATTCGGCATGTTTGACCAGGAGATCGAAGATGGCTGGCAGAAGGAGATAAGTGACAGGTGGCTACACCCCGGCAATCCCTGGGAGATAAAAAAACCGGACCGGGACTGCGAGGTCGGCTTTGGCGGCCATACCGAAATATACCATGGTGAAAAGGGTAACCGGCGGGTGCGCTGGATTCCCGGCCGGGTCATCACCGGCATTCCCTATGATACCCCGGTGCCCGGTTACAAGGTCAACAATGTAAACCTGCTGCGCCTCTGGAGTGCCGAGGCTCCAAAGTCCTTTGATTTTGAGGAGTTTAATGTGGGTGACTATTTCGGCGCTGTTGAGGAAAAGATGGCTGCCGAAAATATCACCAAGGTACTGTATCCCAATGATGAACAGTTCCAGGGTAAACGGCTGCGTCTTGAGCAGCAGTATTTCTTTGTCTCGTGCTCCCTGCAGGACATGATCCGCCTCCATCTATACATGCATGACAGTCTGGATAATCTCTATAACGATTTCCAGGGCCAGCTCAATGACACCCACCCGGCCGTTGCCGTGCCGGAGCTGATGCGACTGCTGGTGGATATCTATCATTACGACTGGGACCAGGCCTGGGACATCACCTGTAAAACACTGTGCTATACCAACCATACCCTGCTGCCCGAGGCCATGGAAAAATGGCAGCTGGATCTCTTTGGCACCCTGCTGCCCAGGCACCTGGAGATTATTTTTGAAATCAATCGGCGGTTCCTTGATGAAGTACGGCTGAAATATCCCGATGACGATGCCCGGCTCAGCCGCATGTCGATTATCGATGAATCAGGTCCCAGATACGTGCGCATGGCCAACCTGGCCTGTATCGGCAGCAAGGCCATCAACGGGGTTGCAGCCATGCATACCGACCTGCTGCGCAAGCATACCCTGAAAGATTTTAAAGAGATGTATCCGGGCAAGATCCACAATGTCACCAACGGCGTAACACCGCGCCGCTGGATTGTATTGAGCAACCCTCGGCTGACAAAACTGATGATCGACGCCATAGGCGAAAGATGGGTCACCCACCTTGATGAGCTGAAAAAACTTGAAAAACTGGTGGATGATGCGTCCTTCCGGGAGGCCTGGCGCAAGGTCAAAGAGGCGAACAAAAAGGATGTGGCCGATTATGCATGCAGGCAAAACGGCACAGTGGTCAATCCGGAGGCCATGTTTGATGTGCAGGTGAAGCGCATTCACGAGTATAAGCGGCAGCACCTGAACGTGCTGCATATCATCGCCCTCTATAACCGGATCAAGGCCAATCCGAACATTGATCTCACCCCCCGGGTTTTTGTATTTGGCGGCAAGGCCGCACCGGGATATTTCATGGCCAAACGGATGATCAAGCTCATCAACTCGGTGGCTGAGGTGGTCAATAATGATCCTGATGTG
>JAYEFV010000544.1:0-1649 GCA_034658755.1 Thermodesulfobacteriota bacterium
GATCGCGGGGTCTCTTTTTAAAGGACGCAAGACAAATTCTTCCACAGCTTGTGGAACGCCCCCGTGGCTTTGAATAAAGGCTCCGAGCAGGCAGAGAAGGCGTCAGTTGTATCGGAGACTCTCTTTTGGGGCTGTCCTATAACGAATTTCGGGGCTACGCTGCCGTTCAATAGAATGAAGCAGATTTTTGCGGCCTTTAAAAAGAGACCCCACGACCCTGCCACATTGAGACGATAATTAGAATTGCTGTTGAAAAACGAGGTAAATGTGCTGTGAATTCTTTGAAGCAGTGGTGACGAGTCTCCCTGAAGAGACCGGGATAAAGGTTAACTCATGTCCGTTATTAATGAAGAAGAAATATTCACCAGCATCCACAAATACAAAATATTCCGAAGCGAGGGGAACCTTTTTATTGATGTATATGAGGTCATTCTGGGAAAACCTGCTTATAAGTTTATGGCTGTACCGAATCTGTTGATTCAAGAGGCCGATAAGAAATACTTTGGAGTTGGGGATTCAAAAATATTGGCTCTTAAGGATTGTTTAAAAAAAATAAAAGATGTCTCCATTGGTGATATTGTGCCAACTGAAGGAGTAGAGGGACCTCAAACAAGCCCCCAGATTTTTTCTGAATCTGAGCAGGGATCGAAGTTATCAAGCCCATTTCGTAAACTGTCCAAAGCGTTTTCAAAAAGCAGAAAAGAAAGCCCTGGGAATGGTTCTTGACAGAGGGATCCAGGGTAGACTTATTCCACCTCTTTTACCTCTTGTGTAAACTTTTTCCATTAAGTTCAACGCAGTTTTATGTAAAAAGAAGGCATTTTATTACCCATATTTTATTGATAGTTGTGTGTGACGGTTAACTTAATGAAATTATTGGGGAAAACTTTCCGCCCAATCCCATTTAATCTGGCACATTACTTGCTGAATTAATAAAACAGGTGTGCCACGCTGCGAAGCTGGACGTGCATTCGGCCCGGTGAGAAATAATGAATTGCGCGGTTAGAGTTTTCATCAAACGAAATTTGCCTGACTATATTTTGGAGAACTTAGACCAATGAAAGTAAAGCTAAAAGTTTATAAATATGTGGGAATGCTGGAGAGAGATTTCGCTTGTGTTGAGCAGGCCCGGCGCACTGCCGAACTTGCAACTGAGAAACATCCTGATATGTTATTTGAACCTGAAGTTGAGATATCGGATGCCTGCGTGATTGACCTGTCCGATTTAGGGAAAGATGATATTCGGGATGTTAATCCCTGGCATAACTCAGATAGTGTCCATCCATAAATGAGATAGTTTTCGCAAGGTCAAGGAAGATGAGGATTTTAACCACAGGAATACACTAAAGTATTTCGAGGATTAAAATCCGAATCTGACGCAGAGATTGCGGAAAATAGCCATTTATGGATAGACACTAGGTAGGCCGTAGCCCTACGAATGATTCATTTGGATCACCCTCTCCGCCCTGGATTGTGAATAAGGCGGAGTCGTCATTGATTCTGCCTTTTTTTAGCACTTCCTTAAGCCCTTAAAAATTCCTTTTCTCATGAACGATAATCTTATTGCCGATCAATAGTTCGATCTTATCTATGAGTTCCTGGCAGGGCAGTACTTTGAAACGATCGTGAGCGGCAATGACGATTTCCTT
>JAYEFV010000545.1:0-7138 GCA_034658755.1 Thermodesulfobacteriota bacterium
AAAGGTTCAGGGGTTCTGGGTTCAGGGTTAATCGCTTTGCGATTCATTCTATAACCTATTGATTTCATAGGATTAATGAGAAGATACAACTAACCTTTGAACCTCTGAACCTTGAACCTCTGAACCCGACTCTTTGACCAGATAGGAGCTAATTTGTCCAAAATTTCATCCAATTACCCGGGGGTATTTACGAGGTCTGATCTTATTGTTAATTGGCCGTGGTCTGGATATCATTATCACTGCATACCGGATGATTCCATTTATTGTGATTCGTCCGAATACAATGCAGAATGAAAATTTTTCGCTTACTCCACTTACAAAAGCGTAATTCTTATCTGATATTGGTAGCCTTTATGGGATAGCATCTCTGTATGCGAATATTGGAAGGAAGGCCGGGACTGAAATGGGAATGCTCCACTGTTGGATGATTTAGAAATATGAGATAGAGCTATGAATACCAACTTTTTACAGATTAGGATGAAAAGGCTGTTCACCGAAGGATTTACCGTGCTCGATATTTCTGAAACTCTGGTCTCCTTCGACGCCGATAAGGATGTCGCTGAAACTAAATTATATATGTCTGAAAGTAACCTTGATATTGTAGGCCTCAGGAACGAAGGCTTGGTCGCTGGCTATGTCAGACGCGATGAGTTAACCGATGGCAAGTGCTCTGATCACATGCATTACTTCAATGAAAATTTAGTGCTTTCTGCTACATCTTCACTTCAGGAAGTTTTAGAGGTACTGGCTGAATCGGAATATTGTTTTGTATCTGTACTTGGGAAAGTTGGGGGGATTGTTACACGATACGACATCCAAAAACCGCCAGTTAGAATGTGGCTTTTCGGTATGATTACCATAATCGAGATGTTCATGGTTAGAGTGATAGAAGCACAGTTCCCGAATGATAGCTGGCAAGTGGAACTTTCAGATGGAAGGTTGAGTAGAGCCAGGAAGATTCTCAAAGAACGGAAAAGAAGAAACCAAACCGCGAAGCTGATCGATTGCCTACAGCTTTCAGACAAAGCGTTTATTCTCATAAAAGACCCGGGCAGGAGAGAAGATTTTGGTTTTCAATCGATGCGGGCTGCAAAGAATGGCATCAAGGTAATTGAATCTTTGCGCAATAATCTGGCCCACGCTCAGGATATCTTAACTTACGACTGGGAAGTCATAGTGGCAATGTCCAAAAGGCTGGACACAGTAATGACAAGGATTTAACAATATCTCGACAAAGACTCACAGAATTGACTTTAGGGGCGTCATAAGTGAACAGGGGCCCCCTCCCCATGAACTTATGAAACCATTTGAACCAATCGAAGAAGAATTACGGAAACATGATCCTGGGTGGTGGGATCGAGTCGTTCATGCTATCCCCGAACTATCTTCCCTTGGCGAGACCCCCCAACCCGAGCGGCACCATGCCGAAGGCGATGTAGCCCAGCACACTCGACTGGCTGTGGAAAGTTGTCCCCCTGATTGTGATAATGATCTGCTTTGGGCCGCGCTTCTTCACGATGCGGGGAAACCATCGGTAACGAAAGAGAAAGGGGGTAAAATCACGGCTCACGGCCACCATAAGGTCGGCGCTGAAATTGCAGAAAAGATCTTACGACGACTGGAAATGGCTACTGAACGTAGTGAACGGATTGTGTGGGTGATCAAAAATCATATGTTTCATCTCTTTTGGAACATCAAATGTCCGGAGGACGCTTCGAAGCGACACAGGCGTTTTGTTGCGGATCCACGCTTTCCACTCCTTCTGGAACTGCTCAGGGTTGACTCGATTGCTTCACTTGGAAGCCGTAAGATGGCGGCACACATACTATACAGTCGCCTGAGAAATATCGTTGTTTCCGAAAAAGATAAGCTTGTATGCAGGGCAGGACTTAAGGGCAAATCCATTTCATAGGGCTTACTTTTACCTAAAATCTGCAATTGCCTATTTGGCCGCAGCTTCAAGGCGCAGGGTGTGCTGCCGTAGTAAACTACTGCAAACGCCCTGAAACAAAGAAGATGCGGTCAAAGGGGCAATCCCGAAGGGCACAAATTTTAAAAAATTCTTTTATTTCTTAAAAGGTATCCATCGGATGATAATGCTGTTCAGCTTACCCTCTTGTTTGTAAGTATCAATGAAACGATTTGCTGAATTTAATAGCTCTATATCGTTTTTTCTAATTCCCCACGCCAAGTATTCTTCAGTCAAAAGAGACGTAGATGTTGTCAGACCTTTTGAATCGTTTTCTGATGCCAACATGAGAATAATCGGTCCATCATGGATTAATATGTCGATATTATTATGAAGTAAAGCGTCAACGGCCTTTTTAGAAGTATCAAAAGGAGATATTTTCTTAGCATCCCCAAAGTTGTCGAGAACAAATGTTTCTCCGGTCGTGCCTTTTACAACTCCGATTCTCAACATGATAGAGAGCCCCTTAATTCCATAATAATCTAAAGGAAAACGGCCTTGGTTTCTTTTATGGAGCAAAGCCATTTGCCCTGTTTTGTAATACGGTTCACTGAAGGATATTCTGATCCGCCTCATTTTGGTGACTGACATACCGGACATAATGATATCCGTCCGGTTGTCCAATAATGCGGGAATCTGATCTTCCCATTCAACCTCAATAAAACGAACTGATTTTCCAAGGTATTGTGCAAATTCCTGAGCAAGCTCTGCTTCAAGGCCCACAACTTTTTCTCCTTGTTTATCAATTAGGGGAGGTGCGTTTGTTGAAACGCCGACCCTCAAAATATTTTCATCAGGTTTGACAGAGGTAGAGTCAGCGATGCTTTTTGGGCTGGTTGTTCCACAAGCAGTAATTAGGCTTAAAGTCATTAAACAATAAAGCAAAATCCAAAATCTATGATTTAACCTATTTCGAAACATTCATTTATCCTCCTTTTTTGGATAAACTGCGAGTCGATATGTCTTCTATTCCCAAGTTTCCGTTAAATTGTCTTGCTAATTTTCTATCTTTTCCTAAGTCTTACTTTTTCGGTGATATCGATTTCTGCGAGTGCTATAGAGGACTCTTCCGCCATAAACCTTCAATTCAGAACACTCTATTATGCTTTCAAATTTGTCGCAAAATTTCACTTCGAAACCTTGAATAACTGCTATTATGGCAATGCGCTTAATTTTTGTGATATCATATGGTTGTTTATCAATGTTTCAGGCAACCAATTAGGATGCATTTACAATTTCTCTATCTTAAAATAATTGAAGATTTTCGATTAAAGATTGAATATTTAAGGAAAAAACGTAACATCTTATGCTCAAAATCTATAGAAAACAGACAAACTGGTTCCAACCACATCCGTATCATAGAAATCGATGTTCGCATCTCCCTTGAAACCCATAACGGAAGCCACCAGACTCCATCCCTTTGGCATGCCAAAAGCGCGGTGCCAAAAGCCGGTCAACGAACCACCATAGATGTCATCTTCCCGCCCTTTGTTGTAGATCGGGTTTGTTTTATCGTAATCGGCGTACGAATAACTGCCATTGGCGACCAGACTGAATTGGTCACCCTTATAGCCGTACGTAAGTTGAACGCCGTAACGATCATTGGCCATGGCATCGCCATCCAGGTCAAACTTTTGGTATTCAAAGGCTGGAATTACATAGTGTCTGTCTCCAAAATCCCACTTGTACAAAAGCTCCACGCGGTGATGGTTGCCTTCCCTGTCGAGCAATGCTATCTGGGCAGGGGTTAATCCCAGGCCCCCGAACATTCCGCTCCGCTCATCGTCTATTTCAACCTTCCGCCATGTGTATCGAACATCCAGGTTTGCGTCCAGAATATTACCCCAGGTGAAACGCAAACCCTGCGCTGATCGATCGGTTTCCTTACGGGACTGATTGGCCATGTAAGGATCTTCCCACACCTCTGTGGGTATGGCAGTGAAGATAAAACTAGCTCCCACAACACTTGAGTCAGCCAGCTCCTGCCTGACACCTGCCCGACCTGTAAGATCGAATCGCAAGAAGTCTTCCAGCGTATTACCGGCATATATCTGAGTCCGAGTATCGGCAAAGGTGTACCGAACTGCAAAATTAAACATGGGCAGAAAATCAGTTTCGGAACTTGGGCTCTTATAAATAGAATTGATTGCCTTCTTGCCTATGTCAGCGATTTTGTTGCCTGTGATCATATTACTCTTTACATCAAGGTATATGCCACCAATGTTCATGAAGCCGCTGAATCCGGATTCCTTGGGGATAGGTTCAAAGGCAAAAGCTGCGCTTGCCCAAATGCACAGTACACAGGCCAAAAAGATTTTTCCAATCAGTGACATAGTCTTCATTGCTTCTCCTCCTTCAAACACTAAGGTTATTTTGTGTGCAGAGGTCAAATTGGCTTAGTCAATACCTAAACTTCTGGTGCTTTTTTGTCAAGGCCTTTTACCCCTGACTCCTGCCCCCCCCTACTATTCCAACACTCCAATGCATCCACGCTCTGCAATCCGGGTTAAAACCTCCAGATCACATTGCCACTTTAGCATATACAACATATTGAACCAATTTAATAGTTGACATACAACTGCCTTCTTGCCATATTTACCCCAAAGTCAGAAAGGGAATTCTGTTGCCAATGAAAAGATTTCTTATGAAAAGCGTTCTAAAAATTACCAATAAACGGATTGATGGCAGAACAGGCTATGATTTCGTTAAATGCCAAGAAGGTATTCCGGTCGACTTTGAACAAAATGACATTCATATTATTGGTTCAGTTAAGCCTTACACGATGACAACACCAGAGAGGTTATATGCACTTATAAAGGCCGTTAAGTATATCGTTAAGAACGACATTCCAGGTGACATAGTAGAATGCGGGGTATGGAAAGGTGGGTCGATGATGGCGGTTGCCAAAACCCTATTAGACCTTGGCCGTTTAGACAGACAACTCTACCTTTTCGATACCTTTGAAGGAATGACAAGACCTCAAGATGTGGATGTTTCTTACAGAGGAAGTAAGGCATCTAAAAAATTTGAGAAAAGAAGGATTACTAATAACAGTTCACATTGGTGCTTTGCTTCGTTGGACGAAGTCCAAAGAGCTATGTATGAGACTGGCTACGACAGGGCAAAAATATCTTTTGTGAAAGGAAAAGTCGAACGAACAATACCTAATAATGCTCCACAAACTATTTCACTACTAAGGCTCGATACAGATTGGTACGAATCAACAAGGCATGAACTTTTGCATTTATATCCTCGCTTGTCTCATGGAGGTGTAATTATCATTGACGATTATGGTCACTTTTTAGGGGCAAGAAAAGCAGTTGATGAATATATTGAACAGAACAACATATGCCTTCTTCTCAATAGACTCGACTATACTGGAAGAATTGGCGTGAAATTGAATGGTTAGTTACTTAGGGCTCGCGAAAAAATAACTTCACATTTTTACATCTCAGCTTCAGCCCATCTTTGGCTTATACCTCACTCGCACCCGATCTTATAAAATTGGCCGCGAAATAGCTCGCTATTCCTGGATATTAAAAACCTGGCAGGGTCAGCAATGAGTCTGCTTTTTTTATTAATTGGAGTTTTTTGTTAAAATCTCCATGAGTTATCTCGACAGCTGTTTTCTTGTATTATTCTTAAAACCGGATAGACAGTGTTTGATGTCAGAGTCAAACCGGTCTCGGAATACCGATGTAACCCGTATTTGGATTGTGGCTCTAAAAACACTGCCAAAGCGGCCCCCACTCCCGGTGTAACCGGAAAAATGAAGTAATTGTCAAGCGACCTCTTCTCCTCGACCCGCTCTATAGTGAGTCGGCGCGGCATGCGGTTGGGCCTGCGGGAAGGTTCAACCGCAGTCAGCTGGTAGCTTTGTATCGGCACAGATTCGCCCCGGTTGGCCATGTGATAGGACAATCCGTGGCGAATCAAGATGTTGCACAGGTTGGTCAGCGCTGCTGGAACCGCGTATGCATGCGGAAGATCCACTTGCTGCGTCACCTTCAGATGTGGCGTGTATTTACCGGGTAAGGCGACCCGATGAATGTTGCCCGACGGTAAGACCTTAAACGCCAATTTTCGCCCGTGGGCATCGGTCAGATAACGCGAATGCAGCACCGCCGATTCTATCGGTATTTTCGCTGCCTTCAGCCTCTCATGATTGCCTTCAGCCCATGTCAGGATGACGAATATGGCCGTTTGCAACGCCGTTTGCAGGCGTTCGCGCATGGCGGGTCGGTCGCGGCGGGTGGGTTGGCGACCCTCAAGCAACACGGTCGGAATACCATAACGCAATGCCAAACTGTTGCGGGCATCGTTCACATTGGGTGTGCTGTGGCGCACCCGTCCCGATGAATTGATGAGGGTATAGCGCTCGCAACGGTAGCCGCTGTGGTTGATGGCCGATACAACCGTTTGGAGAAGATCTTGCGTCAACCGGCCGAATGGCCCGTTGATGAGGTTGGGATTGGTGGGAATGTCGACAAAGAGATCTTGGCAATAGATCAAGTTTTGTCGTAACAGGTGCTTGCGCCGTGGCGGGTAATTGTGCACGTCGACGATCAGGTGTGGGAGCCAGTCGCGGATAAAACCATGCAGGACGGTTGTTTCCGCAGCAAGCAGCAGCTGGTGATCCCGGTTCAGATCGATCCCGCCGGCATTGAGGCGCGTTCTTCGGGCAGCCCCATCCGGGTTGGCGTCGGCCAATATGGCGATTTGAAGGTTGCCGCCCGCAATCCATTGCGTCCCGTTCATCGCTACCAAGTGTTTGACAGATCGTATAGCCGTCTGTTCATCGCCATGTTGCCCGGCCATGACCAAGATACGGGTGTGTGCCTTGGGCGACCCCATCAGGGTTGCGGTCAGCGGACGATTTTCTTCGGATCGGCCAATCGTCTCTCCCCGCATGGAATCGGCCAGCATGGCAAACTTGCCGTCAAATTTAGGCGGCCAGAGAGAGGATTTGGTTGTCGGCAAAAAGTCCCCTGTAAACATGACAGTTCTCCCACAAGTATTGGTGGTTTCCCTGGGCGATGATCAGCCCATTGTCCATGACCACAATCTGATCAGCGCTGCGTACCACTTGGGCGCGGTGAGCAGTGAGGACGATGGTCGTATGCTGTTTCAACTGCACCAACGTCTTAACGATTGCGGCCTCGGTCTCCG
>JAYEFV010000546.1:0-23745 GCA_034658755.1 Thermodesulfobacteriota bacterium
AACTGAGGTTATTAACGTTGTGTGACGGCTGGGGATGAGTAACAACATATTGTGCTTCCAATGATGCGGCAACAAGTCCCAACCGACTTCAGACAATCAAAATTTAAATACCAAATGAAGATCGTATTGTCAAGACGACATTTAGCTCCAAATCGGCTGAAAATAGAGAATTTTGGATATAGGAGGTCTGTCTTCGCGCTAAGATTTTTCTTAAAAGTAGGCTTCAGCAGGGTAATCAGGGTCCCTGATGTAACTTGTCCCGCCGAAGAATCCAAACCGAAGGCGGATCATCCGCACTGGGTCTCGGCTGTTCGTCATATGTGGGGAAAGCATCAATGGGCAGGGCCTTAGCCAATGGTGGAGGCTTCGTTTTAAATCCAACAACTCCAGGCACTCCTGCCTTCGACCTTGAAAAATTGAAGCCATAAAATTTTTAGAATTTCACTTTGAAGTCTTCAATCCGAGACCTGTACTAGCTGCTATAAAACGCAAGCATCATTTCCAATAATTGCGTGTGATATCATTTTTGGATAGGGGCAAATCCATTTTATAGGGTTTGCTATTTGATTTTTTGTGGATTTTCAGATATATGTAATCAGATCGAACTGATTTCAGGATGTACTATTGGTGACCTGTACTTTTTAATTTCATTTGTCACAAAAAAAGTGACTTATTTCTCAGTAATCACTTTTATAGTTTTCTAAGGGTTCGCGCAAAAATAACTTCGCAGAATTGGCGCTCAGATTTGGTTCAGGTTTGGTACTTATCTCAAATTTATCAATTATACTCCTGCCCTTGGGAAACCTTCAAATGAGAAACACTTGGTTCTTGCCTTATGGTCAATAAAGAACATTTGAGATTGCGATTCCTACTGGTCGCTTTTTTTCTACTTTTAGCAGTCATGATTTTTGCAGGCCTATACCCATTCAACTTTTTCCCGCCAAATCGTGTACGGTGGGTATCAAATGAGCCAGGACTCTATTTCGATGGTGCCGGAATAGCATATACAGATACGGCGGAGTCGATTTCTTTAAAGAAAGCTGTTAGCGTAGAGCTTCTGCTGAAGGAACGGCGTGGAAGTAAGAATTGGGGGCCAAAGGAAATTTTTTCGTTATATGATGGAGCCGCCTCCCCCTCACTTCTTGTGGGTCAGTGGGCAGGGCGGATTTTCATATACAGTCGTTTCGAGAAAAATGAAGGACATAAGTGGTACAGACTATTCCGTACCAAGCACCGTTTCCCTCGCGGGAAAGCTCACCTTGTCACAGTCACCTTTGATGAGAGTGAGAAGGCAATTTATATAGATGGCCAACTTAGCAATAGAAAAAACGTGGAGCTAAATGATAGAACTCACATAGAGTTTTCTGAAAGTTTTTTGCTTGGGAATTCACATAGAGGAAAGAACGGCTGGTGGGGAGAAATCAAGGGACTTGCAGTATATAACCGTATCCTCCTGCCTGACGAGATAGTAACGCACAGCAGGAAAGTTTTTCAAAAGGGAGTGAGCGGCTTGGCTGAAACACCTGGTTGCTTGGCCTTGTATCCTTTTGATGAGGGAGAAGGAAATACAGCGAAAAGCATCTTGGGTAAACCTCGCCCTTTTTCCTTTCCCGTGAGTCTAAATGCTCTTGGTGTAACCATACTTAGTCTGCCACATAAAGATATGAGATTTTATTTCTTTTATGAAGCAGATTTTCTAAAAAATATCGTTTTCTTTGTTCTTTTCGGTATTCTGCTTACAGCGATAATCCTAAAGAAATATGCGACCGGCTATTTTGCCACCTTTCTGATAGTAACATTGACGGGGGGGCTCTTAAGTTGTGTAATTGAAGGCCTTCAACTCTTTCTTCCTACAAGAGTTCCCGGAATGGCAGACATATCTGGCAATATTCTCGGCAGCGGACTTGGAATGCTGGTAACTTTTATTATACTGAAGGAGAAATCATAACTTGGCCTTAAAGGAAAGGATAAGTCGACCTCGATATACGTTTGAAACCCATTCCCCACCTGCTAAATTTTTTATTGCTCTTTAGGAATCTTAAATCTCATTTATTGTTGATTGCCCGATCTTTTCACGTCATTTTCTTTCGTAAAGCGACTTCTTTTCAACTCAATGACTGTTTTTTAGGGAAAAAAAAGGATACTAAATTTCCAGAAAAGGTACTTAAACAGGCATTGTAATAAAACAGTTCGATTTTACTGAGTTTCTTGATTTTCAGCCATACAATATATAGCAATTTAATCCAATATGGCACAATATATTCTAATTCGATAAAATTAATAATAATTATGTGTAAATTTGCTTGACACTAATAAATTGTAGATTTATGAAATAATTAATAATTATTCCTAAAAAGAATTCTCCTATAAAGTTCACTAAAATGAGCCAAAACACCTTAAAAAAAAATAGAGAATCTCTTATGATAAGCGGGGACGAACTTGCCAGAAAAGATAATTTGATGAAACAATTCAAGGTTAAACTCCATGGGGAGAATTTCCTCCTCAATCTTGACGGTGAACTCAAAAAGTTTGGGTTTTATGCCACGAAATTTGTAACGGCAGAGAACCCACGAAAGGCTGAAAAAATTGCTGTCATCTTAATTTATCAAAATCCTAATTTAAGGGATACTGTATTAAATGAAAATGCTTTTCGTCCGACAATTAATTTGGAAGAAATAAAGGAAGTCAACTTCCTAAAATTCTTTGCCAAAAAATCAGCAACAGACTTTACGTTTTATCCCGAAGATGAGGAATAGATACCTGCTATATACGGCAGGAATTTCAAACCTAAAATCTTTTAAATATCAAGCCCTCTAAACAATCCTACGATTTACTCCTCTTTTCTAACTTACGTGAATTACCTAATATGTAAATCTTTACACAATAATTGTGGTTTTTATATCATAATATTTTGGACTATTTCCCTTTCGATAGATATAACTATTTGAAATTTAATGAATTGATTCCATTTGTTTAATCCGGCACGATTTTTGCCATTATAATAGGGCAAATTCATTCAGAACATAAAAGATAAAGAATAAACTGCTAAAGAAGGGGGAACCAAAATGATTTGTGATCGGTGCAAACAGAAAACCTTTGTTATCTATATCGTACAACCAGATCATGAAAAAGTCTGCGATCGTGAATGTAAAGGAAAATCGAAAATCGAAAATCGAAAAGAATAATAAATACCCAGTGCTGTCCGATGACTTTAAATCAAGGAAAGAAGTTGTGCGCCAGTTATTGGAATGTTAAAAACTATTCTGTAATTTATTATAAACAAAATATAGAATTAAAAAAAAACTAATACTTCATACGCATTCTATTATAAAAATAAAACCCAATCTAAAAGTGATATTACATATAAGCCTATGCCTTTTATATCTGAACAAAAGTTTCTCCTTGTTCGGTATTGGATAATTTTTCTTATAGCGGCTTTCATTTCATATAACTTACCAGTTACAACAATAGCCTGTCCGCTTGAATTACCCACGACAACATTATCTATTAAAGGGCACAACCTTATCGTGGAATTAGCATTCACACCAAAATCTCGCTCATGTGGATTGTCTAATCGTTCTGAACTAAATGAAAATCATGGCATGTTATTTGTCTATCCGAATTCTAACCCGCAAATATTCTGGATGAAAGATACACACATTCCGCTTTCTATAGCTTTTGTCGATGATTCAGGAAAAATTATTAATATTCATAAAATGGAGCCAAACCAAACAGATAAACGCTATCATTCTTACCAACCCGTTATATATGCGCTTGAAGTAAATCAGGGCTGGTTTAATTTGCATGGCATTAAAGCCGGAGACACTGTTGAAATAGAATTACCAATAGTATTAAATATCCAATAGCATGTGAGATAAATTTATTGCGCCCTGCGACGTTAGGAAGAACCATGCAACTATTAATAAAATACTGCATTTTTTTTAATCGGCATAGCTTTCTGTCTGGTTAAGATTTGTGATATTCTACCTAATTCCAACAACTGGCAATTGCATATTTGCTGCTATATAAATGACAGGTTTTTGAGGCTCTAAATTATTTGGGATATCGTTTTTCAATAGGGGCAAATCCATTTCACAGGGTTTGCCTTTTTGACTTTGGTGTGTACATTTTGGGATATTAAAATTTTAGTAACAGTTTAGCTTTTTAAAATATTATCTCTCATCAAACCCACACCAGGTTGTAATGTTTTCTACTGGTTCGCGATTGCTTACCACTTTATTGGCAGGAAAATCCCGATTGGGATAACCGATGGCAATAGAAATCATAGTTCGCTTTGATTCTGGTATGCTTGCAAGTTTGTGCAACACCTCGGGATACGTTATGCCCTGATTTGCAATGCAGGTGTCCAGACCATAGCTCAGTGCAGCCAGGCAGATGGTCTGCGTTACAGAACCGATATCGAATAATGGCCTAGGGTAGTGCAGCGATTGATCAACTGAGATAATGATAACTGCCGGTGCATTAAAATATCGGAACCCTCGCTCCATCCATCGGTCCTTTTTCTCCTTAGCATCTCTTGGTATCTCCATGAGCTGAAAAATCTGCTTGGCAATTTCAATCTGACGTCGTCGATACACGCTTCCCTGAGGCAACCCTTCGGTGTGGAGGTCGGGATGGGGTGGAGCCCCGGCATTAAGCTTTTCAATATTGGCCTGCCTGACATTATCAAGGATATCACCGGCTATAATGGTAAATTCCCATGGCTGACTGTTTTCTGCTGACGGGGCACGGGCGGCTATTTCCAGGATTTCCCTTAGAATATTTTTAGGAATGGGATCAGGTTTAAAGTCTCTGATACTCTTTCGTGTTCTTATAGCTTCCACGATATTCACTCTCTTTCTCCTTTTGTAATAGTTTAGATTCTTTGGAACAAATCGATTTCAATAAAGTAATATAAATTTACAGATTTTCGCTATAACCATATAGTTTATTTAGATAGTGCCTGAACGAAAACCCCGAAATTTGTTCTCTCCATTTAGGGCTGGAATTATTAACATGCTGAAGTTGTTCTTTTTCTCAATTCAACATTTAAAATTAAACATTCAAAATTGTGTCTGAACGGACTTTTCGTTCAGACACTAATTAGACATACTAAGGGGTCGAGTAGAAATACGACGCGCTCAGTTTAGGGGCATCTATGGGACGATGAGGAAATATTGAAATTTGCTCTCTGGATGCCTGATACTGGTTGCTCGTTGATAGTCGCGTGTTGCGAAATACGAAACATGGTGCAGAGAATGCATTAACCAATCACGCTCTGTACGAAAGGTTCCCCGGTTAGCTTGGAGTTCATTTGGCAGGCGGTTTCCGGCTCAAAATACCCGCAAGACATCGGGTTTACAATATCTGCTGAAAACAAAACGATAACTCTCCGGGGTGGCAACAATGTTTCAGAAGGCACATCTATGACAGTTGATCGATTTATTTAATTGATTAATCATATCTGTTTCCGAAAATAGGTAATGGGATCAACAACCTTAATTTTCCCTTTATCATAAGGTCTTCTTATTTTGGCTACGATTTGAGTGGCTTCTTCCGGTTTAAGACGCTTGGCATAATAAAGAAGATGTTTGGAAATATTTTCATCAGAATGTTTTGCTTCAATCAACTCTATCAAGCGCCCCTCCTTTATAACGGCAAAATCCACCTCACGTCCTTCCTTGTCCCGAATGTAGCGCAACTCATAACGATACCCGTCACGATCTTCAAGAAAGTGAAGCCGTTTAAGAAGCGATGCGGCAACCAGATTTTCAAATCTCGCCCCTTCATCTCCTAATACATCGCCATTATCAAAAAAATACACTTTGGGAGGCTTTAACACGGCTCGTGGCAATGATTTTGTATAGGGACGAACACTGAATACAAGATACATTCTTTCCAGAACCTCGAGCCAGGACTTTGCGGTTTTAGGAGAAACCTGCAGGTCGGAAGCCATATTGGATATTGTAATAAGTCCGCCCACGCGATATCGAAGCATATCCAGAAACATGCCTAGCGACTGAATGTTCCGTATCTGTTCCAGGTCACGCACATCTTCACGAAGAACCCTGTCAAACCGCTCACGGCGCCACCTGCGGGCATTACGTTCATTCCCATCCAAAAACGGTTCCGGAAACCCGCCAACAGTCATAAGCCTCTTAAATGTATCCTCTGGAGAGATCCCATTTGGAATCTCATCAAGGGTAAAGGGATGCAAACGCCAGTAATGATATCGCCCCATTAAGGAATCGCCGCCTCGCCGATAAACGTCAAGACGGGCAGAACCGGTTATCAGGAAAGAATGCACTTCGTGAGACACATCGTAAATTCCCTTAATCCAGGCTTTCCAGCGAGGAAATTTATGCAGCTCATCAAACACAAGCAGGTTGTTCACAACGCTCCATTTTTTTTGTAGGATATCCTGCCGGTCCTCGTCATAATCCCAGTTCAGGTAACGTCCTTCAGGAAAGTTCTTTGAAAGAACGGCCTTGGCAAGCGTGGTCTTCCCGACTTGCCGGGGCCCGCCCACAAAGACCATTTTTTTGTTTAAATCTTCAAGAATATATGGAGTGATATAACGCATGTGGCTATATTAACTAAAACTCCAAAATAGTCAAGGCTATTTTGGAGCAGAGTGATATTTGGGGATATTGGAAAAGATGGGGACATCTATGTTTTCATGCGTTCCTCTCAATTAGCTCAAACCGATTTTCCCTTGCAATTTTTTCACCCCTTATGAATGAATAGAACCTTGGGGCCGTCCTCGACTAATTAGTGTCTGAACGAAAAGTCCGTTCAGACACAATTTTGAATGTTGAATTTTAAATGTTGAATTGAGAAAAAGAACAACTTCAGTATGTTAATAATTCCAGCCCTAAATGGAGAAAACAAATTTCGGCGTTTTCGTTCAGACACTAATTAGACAAGAACAGCCCGTTCGGCGGAGATCAGGGCGCCTTCGAGATAACCGCCGTGTTGGTTGGCGGTTTCCGTGCCGGCAAAATGGATGGTACCGTCCCAAATGGAGGTTTGACCTGCCGGGGGGTGATAGAGGGGGTGCTCGTACATCGGTGGCTGGTCGAACTGGGTGGCGGTAAATCGTTCGCGAGCCCAATCCTGGTAGAAGAAGGTCATCGGCTGCGCCGCAGGTTCGCCGTAGATAATTGCAAGTTGGGAAAGAATCGCCTCGATGAGGAGTTGTTGATGGTTGCGTTGCGCCGCCGGAATGCCGACAAAACCGGTCAGTCCGTAGGGGCCCTGGCTGTTGTTGGATCCGTCATGGATCTCGCCCAGCGGACCGCGCTCGCTGAAAGCCTGGCCCGAGAGGCCCGTTTGACGCCAGAAAGGTTCTTCGTAAAGGGCGCAGAATTTCGCATGACCCGCCATCCAGGTACCGATTTGCAGCATCGCCTGGGTCAAATTATGAGACAGGTCAGGATTAAAGAGAATGGTGGCGGCGGCAAGGCGCGGCGGCAGGGCAAGGATTACCTTGTTGGTACTGAACCGGGTCCAGGGCTCTTTCTCCAGTTCGCCAACGCTGACCAGAGCACCAGCGAACTTTTTTTCGATCTTACAGACCGGGTGATTGAGTCTGATGGCGTTTTCAGGAATATTTTCACAGAGTTTTCTGATCAGTGCCGTCATGCCGCCGGAAAGCCGCCAGGAGAGGGGTTCCATGGCGTAACCGCTGACGGTCTGGACGGCTCCATTGGGACCTTGAAAACGGCCCATACCCTCTTCAAACTGGCGATAACCCTTGAGGCCCAGGGCTTGAATAAGTTGCGCCATTTTCGGGTGAATCGCGGGCCAGTACCAGGAGGGGCCGAGATCGGAGAAAAACCCTTGATGTTCAGGGCTTAAAATCCTGCCGCCAATACGCTCACGGGCTTCGAGAACGACAAAAGATTTATTTCTTTGGTACAGCAGGTAGGCGGCATAGATACCGCTGAGGCCGCCTCCGATAATCATGGTATCAACTGTTTCCGTGGGCATGGTAATGTTCCATTACGATCTTTGACGGCTTCGTAAAAGCTCCATCTTCTTCGTTGCGTACCCCAATATGAATATTGGTATCACCCATTAAAGAGCGGGTCAAAGCTTGAATTGTGAATTAACTTTTTCAAATCGGTTTTTCACTTTTTTATCTTTACTCATCTTCTCTTTAAATGCTTTCATACAATGACTGATAGCGGAGTAACTCATATTGAAAAGATGCCCTAACTGTTCATCACTAATGTTCAGGCTCCTACGCTCGATAGACCCCCATGTTGCACCCACCGCAGTTCCATAAAAGCAATCAGGCGGCCTGGCCGTTTACATCACGCATAGCCCTGTTGGTTACCTGCCCCTGGATGTGGCATCACTACGTATCCGACACGAGCAACTGATACGGCTGCCAAAATCCACAGAGAAATCTTGTAAATAATTGGTTTCATTCGCCCCTCTCTACCGTTAAACTGTTTTTATTTTGCCCTGAAAAACCTGGTCCTTTGGGCCAGGATTCTTTACCTTCTATAGCTTAGAAAGGGCTTCTCTGGCAAGTTGACCAACTGTATTTTCTATCAGATGCATGTTAATATAAATTTTTATTTTAGCGTTATCATTGGCAAGATGTTGAAGTAAGGGTTTTGTCAACTCGCTGCCGAGAGCTCCGGCAGTCCAGGCTGCAAGTCCGCGATGAAACGCATCTTCAGACCGCATATATGGAGGCAGAAAAGAGACCGCATGTTCTACAAGCCGGGGGCGGGAATGGGCAAGTCTCCCCAGTCCCCAGAGAACGCCTCTTTGAAGAGTTGGATGTTCGAGGTAATTCCCTTGTTCGTTGACATAGGATACAAGCAGAAAGGCATACTCTTCGGCCAGCCTGAAATGGCGGGACATGATTTCTCCCATGGCCTCGGGCGACCCCCAGCCGATTCCCCCGGATTCATCGTTCAGATTCCATATCAGACGCCGCATCACGACCCGGGCTGATTCCATATCCTGTTCGGCAAGACGAAAAACCACCGCACCCATTGCAGTAATGGCCCGCCATTTGATCAATTCATTAGTGCTATAAAAAAAGGAAAAAAGCGGGTTGACCGCCTGCCGCGCAGGTAGTTGACAGATCTCATCAAGACTCTTTTCGAGATCATCTCTACCTAAAAGTTCCAGGATTTTTTTCTTGAGTTTCCTGCCTTTCATTTAATGACTTCTTAATATTTTTAGAGGTAGCAGAATAAATGCTAATATTCTTGCATATCTCAAAGTTTCTCAAAAGCATCCATGCAGAAAAGATTAAATAACAGAACAGCTCTTTGGAACTAATATTCACCACCTTTGCCACTCCCCCCTTGTCCAGGGCCTCGACCCCTGGCACCGCCGCCCATACCTTGACCACCCTGTGAAGGGCCTCGACCACGGCCTCCTCCGCCCATTCCCCGACCGCCCATTTTGCCAGGGCCTGACTGGACCGCATCAGCACTGAGTTCTTTCAGTGTATTGTGTTCCAGGGCTTGGATTGCTTCCTGTACCGTTCCGCTGGTGCAGGCATAACTTTTGATCCCGGTTCGGCTCAGGGCTTGGGCTGCCTTGGGTCCCATCTGTCCGGTGATAAGCACTTCAGTCCCTGCCTCTACGATCATTTGGGCGGTCTGGATTCCAGCACCCTGGGAAAGATCACGATGGGCTGAATTATCCAGGTAGGTGGAATTGCCGGTTTCGGTATCAAATAGGACGAATCCAATGGTTCGGCCAAAGTGTGGATCTACCTCGCTGTCCACAGATGTCCCCTTTGCGCTCACAGTAATTTTCATGATATGTCCTCCTGTTTCAGAAAATGTTGTTTTCATGGAATCGAATATCTGTCCTGCAAGTTCAAAGCTCTGCAAAGACGCTCTCTCGATTTTCCGAGTTGCTTCTAATTTGAATGAATTAAGCAAGTTCCAAAGCCAACCAATTTCCCGGTTCCACCAGATCAGTCAAACTTCATTCAGATAGTAATGCCTATTTGTCCTTTTTATGTGTTGCCCGCAGGGTTCTGGCCAGTTCTTTGATTTTACCAAAATCTTTGGTCATCATGGCCCATCCATACCAGTAGGCATAGTCAGGATTTACATGGAAGAAACCCTGATACATCCGCATTCGGTGTTTCATGTACATCTCAAACAAGACCTGATCGATATGGGATATTTGATTCATGGAACCACCTCCGGTTCGCATGAAGTATAGAAAGTCAGGATAAGCAAAAGCATAGTTTTTGGGCTTTTTTATAATACCGTCTTTGTAAAGATCGACTACTATTTTAATGGCTTCTGCCAGGAGTCGGTCTGCCTTTTTTATGGCAGCATCGCCCATTTCTAGTTGTTTACTTACATATTTCCTGGAGTGGCACTTGTTGCAGGTATTGATCATGTTTTCTCGTTCCGTACTCCAGGCTTCTTCACTCAGGCGGACGAGATCAATTTTCCTGACAAGCTCAAGACGAGCGGTCGGTTTGCCAGTCTCCGGACTCAAAACACCGAGAGCCTTCAGTATGGTGACCCTGTCAGCAGCCCACTGCGGATCTTTAGGAAGAGGGAGCCTTACACCCAAAAAACCCCATGCTGTTTTGTTTTTGTGGGTGCCATCAGGCAAGTGACAGTCCTGGCATCTGGGGGCAGAAGCGTTCTGGGGAAGCCTGCCGGATTCCTTTGCAAACCACCGAGTACCATGTTTGGCGCTACTCCACATCTCCCACTGTGGATGGTCATATCCCATATGACACTGCTGGCAGGCCCGTGGATCTTGAGCTTCTTTTTTAGAAAAGCTATGTCTCGTATGGCACTCATCACAGGAGTTATTCTGATAACGATAACCCTTTTCTCTCTGTTCCTTTAACTGGGCTTCGCTTTTTATGCCCATGTTGTGGCACCCGCCACAGCCTCTTCCGCCTTCCATCAATTCATCAGGCTCGACGTGGGTAATAGGCAAGGCATTCATCGATGTCCAGCCATGATTGTGTTTTCCACTGGCAAACTGATCAAACTGGTCTTCATGGCATTCAGAACAGACATGCTCATCAGGCAAACTTACACGATTAATATCATCGGCACTTGTGTGTTCTTCACCGTGACAAACGGAACACGTAATCTCTTCTTCGAAGTGTCGGCTGATCTCCCAATCTGCCACTTGCCCAGGACTTATGTTCCTATGACAAGTGATACAGGCTTCTTCCTCTGCATTAGCCGAACCATAATAGCCAATAATAGCAATAACTAAACATATTGATATCATACAAACTTTTGTTCTCATCATCTTCCACCTCGAATTTCAGAATGTTATAACCTCAAAACCCGCATCATGATAGCGGGCCATGCTGGGATGGCCTGTCATTTCATCCAGAAGCGCCAGACCCTGATCTTTTGCGGCCTCCAAGGCACCCATTTTGTTCGAGCAGGCTTTGCAGACTCCGTCAACCAGACTGGCATATTTAGCATTTCCCCATAACTTGTGCAAGGGGTTGTCCGATTTGGCAAGTTCCGGTACGAGTTTCGTCGCCGCCCCTTCAATGATCACCTTTACTTCATATCCTTTTTCCTTCATATCCAGGGCATTTAAAAGGCCATGTCTGTTTTCCAGACCTCCCAGACTTTACCTACCAGATCAGGCCCCGGCTTGAGAGTGGGTTTTCCAGGCTGCCATCCGGATGGGGTTGCTTCCGTACCCTTGCTGTCCCGTACAAGCTGGAACGCCTGGATTTGTCTTAAGGCTTCATTGATATTTCTCCCCACCGGAGGAGTTAGCACTTCGTACCCTTGGACGACACCTTCCGGATCGATGATAAATTTTCCTCTGGTTTCAACACCGGCATCTTCGTCATAAATACCATAAACGGCCCCCACACGGCCGCCGGCATCTGACAGCATGGGAAAAGGGATTCCGCCTGTCACCATTTTTGACAATTCCTTATCGTCCCACATCTTATGAACAAACATACTATCAATGCTCATTGAAAGTATTTCCACACCAAGCTTTTGAAACTCGGAATATTTTTCGGCAACTGCCGAAAGTTCGGTGGCTCATACAAAGGTAAAGTCGCCGGGATAAAAACACAGTACAACCCATTTCCCTAAATACTCTGACAGCTTTACTGAAATAAATTTGCCCTTTTGGTATGCTGGCGCGGTAAAATCCGGTGCTTTTTGGCCTACTTTTATCATAACAGAATTCTCCTTTACTTTTTTGTCATCCTTTTTTTCATTTGTTTCAACCAGTTCTCCGACAGGTCCCCCTGTCGGCCGAGCACACCCAATTTCCATTTCTTCTCCCATAAGCATCCTCCTTTTGGCGATAGACGTTTTATATGATAAAGGGTTTTATGATAAATGAGCTGAGTTGCTCATAGTTTAAATGTCATATTGTTACCGGATAGCCGGCGTTTATCCAGGCTTTCATCCCACTGCAACAATTTGTTTAAAATACATGATTTTTCAACTCCTTTTTTGAAAGTTTTTGGAATAAAATTTAGATTAATAATTTTATCCCTCAATTTTAGATTTGTTTTTACTCTCAATCGCCCTGAGATGATTTGATTTCAGACATGTTGTTTAAAAGCCCTTTTAAGATTGATGAACTCGTAAAAAGTCGAAAATCTCTTGGAATCGTCATTCCGTCCCGGATCGGGGTCCGGGATGACGGCCAAGCCGGAATCCAGTAATTTCAATAAGTTCTGGATGCCGGATCAAGTCCGGCATGACGGTGTTGGGACTTTTTACGAAGCCGTCAAGATTTATTATGCAGGTTTTAGATGACATTTGCTGCATGAAGTTGGGCCTGTTTTTTCCCCCGCCTTTTTCTTTGCCTTGTGGCACTTAAGGCAATTCTTATTCATGACTTGTTTCTTTTTCAGTTTTTCCTGATTTTTTAAATCCTGAATAACTCCGGCTTGTTGTGGAAAAAGATCATGACAAACGTTACAGCTTATTATATTGTCCTGATGCATAGCGTGGGGAAAATTAACACTCCCTTTTTTGCCTCCTTCAAGCGTAATGTTCGGTGCCCCTCTGTTTTGGAATTCAGATGCCATAGCAACTGAAAATAGTATTCCAAAGACAATCAATATTACGACTGTTTTTGATTTCATGAATCATCTCCTGTGAGCAATTTAGTCAATTCCAAATTTGCTTCATGACCGGAAAATCGAATCCCTTCAGCAATAAGCTCACCGATTTTTATAGTTTCTCCGGTGCGTGTTGCACAAACAATAAGAGCTTTAGCCATTTTTTTCTCCTTATATCCTCTTATCAATTCCTTCAAACTGACAATCTGGTTTATAACAAGTATTGTCGATAAAATCACATTTTTCTTTGCAGGATGGGCACTGGTCAGGTAGTGTATCAGCTTCCAGCGTATATCCGCAATAATTTCAACCCATTCGGTCCAGTGTTTCTCCTCCATAGGATAAGCAACGTCTCCGATTGAAAAACAAGCAACTTGGGGAATCTGCGTTAAGTAAAATTGTGCTCCTTGTGTTTTTCCGCAATAGCGGCAGCCAGGTCATCCAACGCCTTAAGATCACCCTCCGAAGGCACACCTTTGCAAAGGACTGGGTTTATGACTTCTACCTTGAGATTGGGGATCATTCCCGCGAGCATTTCTACGGTCTTTCCTCCCCATCCATAGGAGCCAATGATGGAAAGGAATTTTGTTTTGGGACGCAGGGCGTTTGCCAAAAAAGCACTGTAAGCAGCGTAGGGATGGGGTCTGCTCCGCATGGTGAGAGACGACATAATCGAGCTTAGAGACACCCTCAAGCTGTCCCAGGAGTTCATCGGCTAGTTGAGGATCAGTCGAGTCCAGCAAAACAGTCTTCTTGCTTCCTTCAATCAGATAGGCGTTATAGCTTGTTCCGTCCGGAAGAGGGACAAGAGAGTCGAATAGACGCCTGTCCCAATCCACGGAACCCATCCAGTAAATGCGGTCTTTAATTTTTCTTGCTTTCATGACAGTATCTCCTTTAATTTTGAAGAGTTAGAGTTATTAGGTTTCTTAAGTGGGCATCACGTTCACTTCCGGGTTTTTTTCACCGAAATTATCCATCAGCTCACCCATAACTTCTTCTCGTGTTTTTCCCTTGTTTTCAAGAGTTTTTATAAGCCGAAAAGCACCGAATAATGATGAAGGGCCTATCTCGGAAACAAATGTACCGACCCCTCCATTCCAGACAAACACGGTTCATGTTGAGAATCTTGATTTAAAAGAGCAACTGGCAAGACTCCTTGGTACCACTCCGGAGACATTGTCACGAATATTAAAACAGACAGCGGATAAAGGTTTGATCGAGATAAAAAGGCGCGACATCAATATACTGAATTATAAGGAACTTGCGGAACACGGAAAGACAATTATATAAGCTCGCCTTTCGGCAAGTTGGCGGATGTCACGTCTGCCATGCCGGGCTATGTCGACAATCAGGAAAAAACCGGTGTATTAAAATGTAACGATTTCAAAACCGTCATCCCGATAACGGGCCATGCTCGGGTGGCCCGTCATTTCATCCAGGAAGGTCAACTCCTGATCTTTTGCTGCCTCCATGGTGCCCATCTTGTTGGAGCAGGCTTTGCAAACACCCTCAATAAGGCCGGCGGATTTAGCTTTTTCCCATAACTTGTGCAATGGGTTGTCCGACTTGGCAAGTTCCGGCACGAGTTTCGTGGCCGCCCCTTCAATGATCACCTTTACTTCATATGTTTTTTCCTTCATATCCAGAGCGTTTAAAAGCACATGAATAAAGCATATGGGATCTCCGTTGAACACAAATAACGCCATTTTTCTCATAATAACCTCTTCACGGGTTTTTTTACACATCTTCCCAGTATATGCAGTCTTCCGGGCAGTATTTTATTGCTTCACTGACTTCTATCTCCGGATAAGAGGAAAGTTCGACCACTTCAATATATACTGCATCATTTAGTCTAAAAACAGAAGGGCACACCTCTATGCACCCTTCACACAAACTACATTGACTCAAATCAACAACCGGAATTTTCATAGATTCTCAATCGTCAATCAACAATTCCTTTTATCGCCTTACCGATTTTTTTGCCAAGTTCATAACAGGCATTTTTGCCATCTTGATCCGGTATATACTGGATCTTAACGCCCGGGTCTATGATATCGAATTTCATGGCTTCAAGCTCTTGGTTGATCAGCTTTACCGACTCACCGCTCCAGCCGTAAGAACCAAAGGCAGCACCGATTTTATTTTTGGGCTTGAGGCCCTTCATATAGGTCAAAAAATCGCTGACAGTCGGGAACAACTGGTTGTTAATAGTCGGCGATCCAATGACAACGGCAGCCGCATCCAGAACCTCGGTCATAATTTCGCTGCGATGGGAACTGCGAATGTGTATGGGTCTGGCAATAACACCTTCATCGACGATACCTTGGACAATCTCCTCTGCCATTGTTTCGGTGCTATGCCACATAGTGTCATACACCACAACCGCTTTTTGCTCGGGTTCCTGACTTGCCCATTTGGCATAGGCATTTATAATTCGTCCCGGATCTTTTCGCCAGATAATCCCGTGGTCCGGGCATATCATATCGATTTCCAAACCAATTTCAGTCACCTTTTCCAAAAGTTTGAGTATCAAGGGCGAATAGAGCAAGAGAATATTTGCGTAATATTTTTTTGCATGAAACATGATTTCGTCGCCCAACTGATCATCAAACTTTTCATGCCCTGCATAATGCTGGCCAAAGGCATCGCTGGAAAAGAGAATCTTGTCCTCTTTCACATAGGTAAACATGTTGTCCGGCCAGTGGAGCATCCGGGTTTCCAGAAAAGTAAGGGTTCTTTTGCCAAGGCTCAGCTCTTCACCATTTGCGACTCCATGATAATTCCATTTCTGTGGAAAGTGTCGGGAAAGATTCTTCAAACCCATTTTTGAACAATACAAGGGCTTGTCTTCCCCAATTTTATGCATGACCCGTGGCAAACTGCCGGAATGATCCATTTCCGTGTGATTGCTTATAACATAGTCAATCTTTTTGGGGTCGATAATTTTAGAGATATTTTCCAGAAGCTGGTCTGCAAACTCCTTTTTTACCGTATCGATAAGGGCAATTTTTTCATCTACGATCAAAAAGGCGTTGTAGCTTGTGCCCTGATAGGTGGAATATCCGTGAAAATCCCGGATATTCCAATCATTAACCCCTACATCATAAATATTTTTTGCTATTTCTATTGGTTTCATATTTCAGTCCTTAAATATATTTTTTTTTATGTTTAAGCTTCAATATTATTATTGAGTTCGCATCTTTTTAAACTTCTCTTTTGATGCACCGCACCCCGGGCATTTCCAATCATCAGGAAGATTTTCGAATTTCGTCCCGGGAGCTATACCGCTGTCCGGATCTCCTTGCTGCGGATCATAAATATAACCGCACATGGAGCAAACATATTTTTCCATAATTTACCTTTTTCTTTATTAGCACATCCATTATGTTTAAATATTTTGCCTCGATTATTCTTCTTTTTCGAAGTCATCCTTTGAAGCACCGCACACCGGACATTCCCAGTTATCCGGCACATCTTCCCATTTTGTCCCCGGATTAACGCCATTGTCGGGATCACCCTGTTCCGGATCATAAACATAACCACAAACTGTGCATACATACTTATCCATTTTAAACCTCCATACTTGTTATTAGTTATTCTTTATGTTTTTTATCGAACCACATTCATATATTTAAGCGGCGAAGCCACCTTGTATAGAATCATAAAGCGATTGTATTGACCTAATCTCCTGCCACCACTGAACCTGGGCCTACTAGCGGCTTGAACATTTTCTTACTCGCTCCGCAGATCGGGCATTTCCAGTCGTCCGGCAGGTCGGCGAATTGAATCCCTTTGGGAATCTTCCCTTTCCTGTCACCCTTGTCCGGATTGTATATATATCCGCAATTTACAGTCTGACACTGATACATCTCTTCAGGTTCTGCCATGTTTCCTCCTTGTATTAGTTATTTATTTTGGTCTTTAAAACCTGGTCCTGTGGGCCGCCGGCATCCGATAGCATGGGAAAAGGGATTCCGCCTGTCACCATTTTTGACAATTCCTAAATTTCTAATAAGCTTCTTCATAAGCCAGATCCTCTTTAGTCACCTTTCCTTTGAACAGGTTATATGTCCATATCTGATATCCAATCACAATAGGTATAAAAATTATTACCACAATCAGCATGATTTTCAAGGTAAGAGGGCTTGAAGATGCATTTTGTGCTGTCAGGCTGTATCTGGGATTTAAGCTCGATGGGAACAGGTTTGGGTAAAGTCCGACAATACCGAAAAACGTTGATCCCACAATGGTAAGCGCCGAGGCAAACCAGGCTTTGAAAAACGATTTTTTTACCATAAAATATTTTATACCAAAAAGAGCGATAACAGTGATTAATATAACTATAAAAAAGGCCGGATGCTCAATATAGTTGTCATACAGCCGGGTAGAGAACTTACTTGCGATCAGAAAAATCACCGCTACCCCTAGAAGCACCGGCCAGAGCTTATTGGCAACGGAAGCAACCCTGTCATGCAGATCACCTTCTGTCTTGATGGCCAACCATAAGGAGCCGTGTACAAGAAAAAGCATTACAAAAAACACGCCGCCAAGGAGCCCGTAAGGGTTTAAAAGCGTAAATAGTGTTCCATGATAAATGCCGTTATGATCTATGGGAATTCCTTTAAAAATATTTGCAAAGACCACACCAAAAAGAAGGGCCGGCGTAAAGCTGCCGATAAAAATGCATGTATCCCAGATTTTTCGCCAGCGCGGATCATCAACCTTGCCTCGAAATTCAAAAGAGACCCCGCGCAGAATCAGGGCAAAAAGAATCAGCATCAAGGCCGAATACAGGGATGAAAACATTACGGCATATACTGTGGGGAAGGCTGCAAAAGTAACGCCGCCCGCAGTAATCAGCCAGACTTCGTTACCATCCCATAGCGGCCCCAATGAATTAATCATAATCCGTTTGTCCTGATCGGTTTTTCCCAGGAACGGATAAAGCGTTCCTATTCCGAAGTCAAATCCGTCTGTCATGAAAAACAAGGCCCATAAAAGGCCCCATAAGAAGAACCATATTGTCTGTAAAACCATTTTTCCCCCAAATACAATTGGATATTGAAAATTTATGATTGAAGATTGAAAATTTTTTTATTTATCAATCCTTAATCGTTAACCGGCAGCCGGCTCGGCAACAACTTCGGGCACAGCCTCGGGAGCAGGTTCGGGACCTTTTTTGGCATTTTTTGTAATCAGATAGAAACCGACCGCTCCAAGAAAACTGTAAACCAGAATAAATGCGATTAAAGATATCAGCACCTGAAAACTCGCAACCGGAGATGCTGCATCCGAAGTCTTCATCAGTCCATACACGATCCAGGGCTGGCGGCCGACTTCAGCCAGGACCCATCCCAGTTCAATGGCGATATACGGTAATGGGATTGACCAGAGCATAATCTTCAAATAGCCGGGACTTTCAACGAGACGGTTTCTTTTAAACCATCCGATAATGGTTAAAAGGGGAAAAAGGGTTCCCAGTGCAACCATGGTTCTGAAAGAAAAGAAGGAAAGTAATACAGGGGGCCTTTCATCTTTTGGAAAATCCTTGAGTCCCCTTACTTCCGCATTAAAATCATGACGAACGAGAAAGCTCAGAAATCCTGGTATGGAACCGATTTCAACACTATTTCTTTCATTTTTCTCATCAGGAACGGCAAAGAGGTGAAGGGGGGCTCGGGTGGTTGTTTCCCAGTGCGCCTCCATGGCGGCCAGCTTGGCAGGCTGGGTTTCGGCTACATGGACCCCATGCATATCCCCTGTTATAGCAGTGAAAATTGAAAAGATCAGCCCGAATACAAGGGCAATCCGGAACGACTTTGTAAAAAAATCGATGTGCTGTTTTTTCAAAAGATGATATGCACTAATACCCATGACAAAGAAGGCGCTTAAAATATAGGCTGCCGGTACTGTATGAAAAAACTCAAGGATGGCAAACTTGTTGAAAACAACCGCGGCAAAATCGACAAGCTCGGCCCTGCCGTCCCTGATAGTAAAACCGACAGGATGCTGCATCCAGCCGTTCGCCATAAGAATCCATACAGCAGACATGGTTCCTGCACCAGCAATAAGCCACATGACAATAGCATGTGCTTTTTTTGATATTTTTTTCCAGCCGAATATCCAGACACCGATGAGAGTCGATTCCAGAAAAAAGGCCGCAGTTGCTTCTATGGCAAGAAGAGAACCGAAAATATCACCCACAAAGACTGAATAGCGCGACCAGTTTGTTCCGAATTGAAATTCGAGTGTAATACCGGTGACAACCCCAACAGCAAAGTTGATCAAAAACAGCTTGCCCCAGAATTTCGTCATTCTAAGATATGTTTCATCTCCCGTCTTGACATATTTTGTCTCCATAAAGGCAACCAGTACAGAAAGACCCAGTGTCAGGGGGACAAACAAAAAATGAAACATGGTGGCAACCGCAAATTGCAGCCGTGAAAGAAGTACTACGTCCATGAGCACCTCCTTACGCCTCTCCTTCCAATTGACACTGTGTAAAATCTATCTCCTGGTTGCATCCACTGCATGTATGAGTTCTATCAAACTCATCTGAAAAGATTTCAACTTCTTGACCGCAATTGGGACATTTGCATGAAAACGATGTTAACGTCTTGAAATTTTGAAAACCCGGGCAATGCTTTGGTGTAGACATAATATTCTCCTTTGATATAATCGCTTTGCGATTTTATATAACGCGGCTGCGTCGCTAAAAAATTTGATAGGTTTTATCGATAAAGATTGCCTTGTGACTAAACTTACAGTTTTTGGGCGATTTCACGGCCGTAATCCTGGGCCATTTGAAGTCCTTCCTTATATCCTTTTATCGACCCCTTCAAATTCGCAGTCCGGCGTATAACAGGTGTTGTCGATGAACTCGCATTTTTCTTTGCAGGATGGACACCGGTCAGGTGGTGCATCAGCTTCCAGCGTATATCCGCAATTTCCACATTTCCAACTTGCCATATGATAACCTCCTTTATGCTTTCCAAAGACCATGGATATTACAATACTCACGCGCAGTAATTTGTTCAGCTTCTACATTGAAAATTGCCTCTGGTACTTCTCCGGGATTGAGATACTGACGGTAAGTCTTGCCGTCCGCAATAATTTCAACCCATTCAATCCAGTGTTTCTCTTCCATGGGATGGGCAACTTCTCCCACCTTAACCTTGACGCCGCCGTCAACTTTTTCAATCACTGGGACATGCTTCTCTTTGGCTGCATCAACTGTATTTTCGACAAGTAATTTCATGGGTTGACCACAGCACACAAGATTGCCCTTGCCGGCATGGAGCACTTCAATTATATTTCCACATACGCCACATTTGTACACTTCAAGTCTTTTAGCCATTTTTTATTTCCTCCTTTAAGAATATAGGACACAGATTTTCACAGATAGTATTTTATTAAACATCTTGATAATCCGTGTTTATCTGCATCCTGAAAAAAATTACCAGTTTTCCCCAAGCAGTTCAAAGTGGGCCTGGGGATGGGCACAGGCCGGACATACTTCCGGAGCTTCGCTATCTTCATGGAGATAACCGCAGTTGCGGCAGCGCCATGTGACCTTTTCATCCCTTTTGAATACCTTGCCTGCCTCTATATTGGCAGCAAGGTCCACATACCTTTTTTCATGCTGTTTTTCCGCAACTGCAATCGCCTCAAATACCGCGGCAATGGAATCAAACCCTTCCTCGCGAGCGATCTTTGCAAATCCAGGGTACATTTCGGTCTGCTCGTAATGTTCTCCTGCTGCCGAATCCTTCAGGTTTTCCAGGGTCGTTCCGACAACACCTGCGGGAAACGCTCCTGTGATTTCAACTTCACCGCCTTCTAAAAATTTGAACAATCTTTTGGCATGTTCTTTTTCCTGGTTGGCGGTTTCAGTAAAAATGTCTGCGATTTGAACATAGCCTTCTTTTTTGGCCTGGCTGGCAAAATAAGTGTAACGATTTCTCGCCTGAGATTCACCCGAAAATGCAGTTAAGAGATTTTTTTCTGTTTGAGTTCCTTTTAAGCTCCCCATGTTTTTTCTCCTTTTTTTCTGTTTTTGTATTAAAGTATTTATCGGTAAGAAGCACGACTCATTTTCTATTCAAAGTTATTTTTCCACCAGCCTTTCTTAATATGGTTTTCCTTTTCTTTTTCCGCGAGCCTTTTGAGTTTATAGCCAGAATCAAGCAACACACCGTAAAGAATACCGCATCCGGTATCTTCTCTTTCGGCGTCTCCCATTTCCGCAAGTTCGATCATTTTGTCTGTCAATCGAAGGGTTTTTTTAATATTTATATCACAGGGCTTCACGAATATGTTTTCTCCATTGATGAATTATATCTGAATAACCAATTTTGAGTATTAAGTATCAAAATTCGTGCCAAGGATGAATGCATTATAATATTTTTAGTAATCCCTTGAAAAATACAGTTTTTACAATTTCTTGCGGACTTGTTCTATATTTTCAGCCAAGAACACAGGTAATAATTTTGCGATACATTAAAACATGATCTCAGTGATTTAAACCTAACTTTAGCGGCATAAAAATACCGAGTATTCCAACATCTTTCTATAGGGTAAGTCCATTTCACGTAAGATGAAATTAAAAGGTGTCCCGTAATTATTTATGATACATAATTGTATCATGAGACAGACATGGAAATTATTTATGAAGAGAATTAAGCTCGTTGGCCAGAGAATCGGCAACATTTTTAGCCGCCGTTCTGTACAATCTGGCTCCGTTTCTTTCAAGTTATTCAACCATTTCAAATACGCCATTTACTGTGAAATCGTATACCATAGTATTGCCATTTATTTGTTTTAATGAATTCGTAAAAATTCATCGATAGTTTCGATACTGCAAAACTCGCGCCAAATATGTAAAAAATTTTATTATATAGCTTGGCACGTTTATTGTATTAATTATTTTGACAAAACAGTTAAGTGATGAGGTAATCGTGTTATGACAATTCCCGGAAATCTTCAAACTACGGCAATGGCGGTAATGCCCCATAAAGATGCGGCCAGGGCGCTTGATCTGGCTCTTACCATGGATATTCCGTTCTGGCCCCAGCTTCCGCATGTCAGCTACTACGAAGACATGTATGTTCAGGCGGCAGAACACTTCCCCGGCATTTTACTTGACATGGAAAATCAAACCCTGCGTTTTTCAATGGAAAAATTCATCATTGAATTTGAAGAAACCATGGCTCATTTTGACGAACCCGAATACTTTGATATCAGCAAGGAGTATTCCGTGGTTTATCATCGTTTTCTTGAAATGGACCTCTCCGACAGGCCCGCCATAAGAGGTCAACTGGAAGGCCCTATAAGTTTTGGCTTCAATATTCTTGATCAGGATAAACGTCCGATTCTTTTTGAAGACACCGTCCGATCTTTTATGCTTGAATTTATGTCAAAGCGTATAAATGTGCAGCTTGAACGGCTAAAACAGATGAATTCCAATGCATTTATGTTTGTTGATGAGCCGGGATTGCAGTTTTTGTTCAGCGCTCTTTCAGGCTACGACAGCACAAAAGCCAAAAGCGATATGGAAGACTTTTTTGCCATGATACAAAGGCCAAGGGGTATCCATTTATGCGGAAATCCGGATTGGGATTTCCTGCTGAATCTTGATCTTGATATTCTTTCTCTTGACACTTACCAGAATGGAGAAATATTTGCCTCATATTCTAAGTCAATAAAAAGGTTCCTTGACCGCGGCGGTATTATCGTATGGGGTGTTGTGCCGACCAATTTTGAACCTTTTGAAGCTGAAAACATAACTACCCTGGAAGCAAGACTGACAGAAGTATGGGATTCCCTGATTGATAAAGGTATAGACAGGGAATTTCTAATATCAAGAAGCCTGATTTCTCCGGCCACGTGCTGTCTGGTAAATCCTGACGGAGAAAAGACCGTCGAAAAGGCTTTTAAAGTTGTCACAGAACTTTCACAACGCCTGCGAGACAAATATGTGCGTTGACCCATTCAGCGCCGTCTTAGTCTTAGATGAACTGTGTTGAAAGGGCTGATTTTAGGGGAAGGACTGCTATTCTTTTCTTTGAGGCCAAACAACCCCTGAACGCTCTTCAACAAAATAGCAAAAACGGTTCCATTCAAACTCACGTAATGAAACCGGACAGCGGAGTTTAACCTTTCGATCACTTACACCGATTACTTCCCAGTCACCATTGCGAGTCCCGCCGTCAATGTGCAATTTTTGACCAACCATGAATGGATAAGGCCTGAAATTAATAACATCATATTTTTTCATTTTTATCACCCTATATAAACGTTTCGGAATTTCTACAACAATTTTAAGTAGAGCAAAAGCCATGCCAAAATATAAAGCATTTAGGTTCCGACGATCTCGTAAAAAGTCCTAAACAATTAACCGGCTGAAATAATTTTAATTTTTAACCCAAGTTCAGAGGTATTTGGGAAATTAAGCGGAAAAATGGGCATTTTCAGGGGGTAGCATATAGTAATTTCAGTGGGTTATTGTTGCGAGGGCCGATGTAGTGACAAAAATATTAATCGCTCCTTGACTAGGAGCGGTTGTTTTGCTAAACTGCCACCATGTTTATTCGCAAGGTCGCACACAAAAACAAAAAGAATCGCAAAGAATACCATACATACAAACTGGTGGACTCGATCAGGAC